>JAJRYM010000104.1 GCA_024275775.1 Nitrospirota bacterium | reverse complement strand
GCGGGATGAAGCAATCTCTCCCCCCAATGAGATTAGCTTCGTCCGTCTTCGCTAAAGCTACGCCGGGACTCGCAGAAACTTCGCTTTGATTATTACAGGCAAGGAAGCTCGTTTTGCCACAGTTTCCTTCGGGAACTTCGCGATGACAAATTTGTATCGGTTTACCCATTTCAAGAGCGTTCCTTCAGCATGGATAAAAGCCTACCGTCCATATCGGGAAATATACAAGAATTTCCAGCTCCCTGTCATGGCGAAGCCCCGCCCTTGGTGGGGTTGTGGCCATCTCTCCCACAACGGATCGCCACTGAAAGAGAGATCACCACGGTCTCCTTCGGAGCCCTCGTGATGATGACAGGTTTGTTCAGGCCTGTTCATCGGCGACATTCGTGTTGGGCGGAGATTCGTTCGTAAAAAGCCAATAAATGCCCAGCTCTTTTACGGCTTCAAGAAATTTTTTATAATCGACAGGTTTGATTATATAACTGTTGGCTCCCAGTTCGTAACTTGCAATGAGGTCTTGTTCAAGACTGGAGGATGTCAGAACGACAACCGGCTGAGAGCGCGTTCGTTTATCGATGCGCATACATTTAAGCACTTCCAGCCCGCCTACTTTCGGCATTTTCAAATCCAGCAGTACAACGGCCGGGGCATTGGATAAATCCCGCTCTTTGTAAGCTCCCTCTCCGAAAAGATAATCAAGCGCCTCGGCCCCGTCCGTCACTACATCGACGGGATTCGGGATATTCTCTTTCTTCAAAGCTCTTAAAGTAAGCTCGATATCGGCGGGATTATCTTCTACAAGTAGCAACCTGCGGCATCTAATACATTCATCCTCATCCTAAATACAGCATAGCAAAAGGTGATTCCATTATCTACATTCCGCCAACGGTAAAGAAAAATGTGGTTCCCTTGTCCAAAGCGGATTCCGCCCATACTCGCCCGCCGTGTTTCTGCAGTATGCGGGCAACCGTGGCAAGCCCTATGCCGGTTCCGGGAAAGTCGGATTCGGCGTGCAGGCGTTGAAAAGGCTGAAAAAGCTTGTGCGCGTACCGGCTGTCGAAGCCCGCCCCGTTATCCCTAACGTAAAAAACTTTCTCGTCTTTAACAACCGCCGTGCCGAATTCAATGACGGCCTTTCGCTTTTTTGAGGTAAATTTCCACGCGTTGCCCAAGAGATTTGCCAGAACATCGGCCAGAAGAACCTTGTCTCCGGTAACGGTCAGGCCGTCTTCAATAACAAACTCTACCTGCCGTTCAGGTTCGGACTCCTTGAGCTCTGTGGCAATTTCTCTCATTATTCCGCTGAGATCGACTTTTGTATGCGCCAACGTCTTCTTCGAGACAACGGAAAGATGAAGAAGCTCATCTATAAGATTCCCCATACGAGCCGAAGCCAGCGTAACCTTTTTAAAATATCCTTTTACTTCACCCTGTATCACGTCCGGATAATCTTCCATGATGATATGCGTATAACCGTCTATGGCCCGAAGAGGCGTGCGCAGGTCATGCGATATGGAGTACGAAAAAGATTCAAGTTCGCTGTACGCCGCTTCCAGCTCTTGCCGCCGCTTTTCCAGCGCGTCCGCCATGGTATTGAACTGCCTTATAAGAAGCCTTTCCTCCGAGCCGCCGGATTCTTTCACCCTCGCGCCAAGATCGCCCGCTTGTATTCGCTCCGCCGTACGGGATAACGCATGGATGGGCCTGGCAAATCTTTGCGCCAGCATGGCGGCCATTATCAAAAACAGAATAAGCCCGACGAGGCCGACGATTGCGGTTTTACGCATGCCTTCCACGACTGTGGCATCCACCTCCGCCATATCCATTTTTACGACAAGCCCCAGGCTGGTATGGGGAGCCGCCGGAATATGCCTGTAAGCGGCCAGCACCTGTTTACCACGATAATCGACTGAAATGAAGGAACCTTCCCGCCCCTGCCCGGCCAGGCGGGCCGGCTCCGCGCCGATACGGTATTCCAAAGGCGTTGCGAGAGAACCGTCCGGCAGAGGGTATTTAAGGGAACTCAGTATAGTTCCGTCCGCGTCTACAAGAAGAGCTTCGTAGGTACGGCCGAGCCCTTTCCCCGTATGAATAATGGGGCGCAGAAAATCGTCGGCTTTTACGATCATTTCAACAACGGCGTCTTTCCACCCTTCCACCGTTGAAATAACTCTTAGTATCCGTCTGGAAAAAACCAGAACAGACTCCCCGGTTGACCGGTCTTTGACTATTGTTAGATGGGTGCCGGGAAAGTTCGCGGCGCGGGATAACGCCTGTTTGAATTCCGCCTGTTCTCCCGCCTGCTCCCCGCCGCTTGAAACAATCACCCTTCCTGTCGGTAATTCCACAATCCGGATTTTTTCATAAATCGGTTTTTCGTTTTTTAACAGGTCGCAATGTTCCGCCAGAGCAATACAAACCGGCTCCTGTGTAATCTCGCGCCACAGGGAGCCGTTTTCCGGATTTTCTATAGCGCTCCCGATTGCCGAAGCAAGCTTTTCCAGATTTCTCCTGACAACAGGATTTTTTGAAAAAATTGCAATATCGCTTTTTCTTTCTTCAATCCATGCCAGACTCAGCTCTTTTTTTATGTCGGCAATCTGGTTCAGACTGTCGAAAGTCTCCCGCTCGATATGTGAATGGAAGAAACTTTTGTAATCCGTAAAAGGTATTCCGTAAACGACCAGCGTCAATTCAACGACTATGAATAATGTGAAGAGAATCCCGAACCAGAAAATCATGCGGGAACGCAGGCTGAAGAAAATACCTTCGTCCCTTTTTTCGGAATTCCGTTTTAGAAGCATGGTATTTTTTTATATTATAAATAGGATGCGGCGCAGATTTTTTTGCGATCCGACACGAACTACCCACCGGGGGGGGGGGTATTCCTTCCTGCTATCCAGCTTAGTTAATGAATAAACTAATCGCATAATTAAATATACCAAAGTATCACCGTAACCAACTAAATACTCCCAGCGGTAAGCCACAATGAATTACAAGTTCAACACTAACTATATAGGAGTATAGGCATTTATTGTGCCAACAATCTTCAAAATAAGACTGGTCGGTCTATTATGCCGGTTAAAAATCGTTTACCATACGTTTTTTGCCATTCGATTATCTTTTTTTATCCAACCTGCCAAAAAACGGCGCCGGCTTCAGGCTTCGCTCTATGAGCTACGCCCGGACAAGCCGTGAAAATCGTTCCCCCGGCGCAAGCGGACTTGGTTATAATACCGGCATGGTTATTTCCGAACTGGAATATCACATTGCGTTGATTTTTTCTCTAGATGAACCGCTTACCGCCCCAATGAAAAGCCAGTTGGCCATAATC
>JAJRYM010000103.1 GCA_024275775.1 Nitrospirota bacterium | reverse complement strand
CGAAGAACCACCGTTATTCGCTGTCAAGGGGAATACCGAAACTGCGCAGGCGGATAGCCGACTGGTATAAAAAGAATCACGGTGTCGATATAGACCCGGAAACCGAAGCCGTTGTTACCATCGGCTCCAAGGAGGGGATTTCCCACCTGATGCTGGCCTGCATAGGGCCGGGCGATTCGGTGCTGGTGCCGACGCCGACCTATCCAATACATACCTACGCCGTCGTTATCGCGAACGGAGACGTGATACATGTGCCGCTTGTAAGCGGGGATTCGTTTTTCGACAGCCTGAAGGACGCGTTTGAAAACAGCTGGCCGAGGCCGAAAATGCTTCTGCTTAATTTCCCGCACAACCCGACCACCATATCGGTCGAGCCGCGGTTCTTTGAAAAGGTCGTGGAGTTCGCCAAAGAGCATGAAATTATGGTGGTGCACGATTTCGCCTACGCCGATATAGCGTTCGACGGCTACAAGCCGCCGAGTTTTCTCGCGACCCCAGGCGCCAAAGATGTAGGCGTTGAGATATTTTCCCTGTCGAAGAGCTATAACATGCCCGGCTGGCGGGTCGGTTTCTGCTGTGGCAATCGGGAGATGGTGCAGGCGCTTACCCGCATCAAAGGTTATCTTGATTACGGCATGTTTCAGCCGATACAGATAGCGAGCATAATAGCGCTTGAAAGCGGCGATTCCGTTGTTCAGGAGACCGTTGACGTTTATCGCGGGCGGCGGGACGTGCTGGTGGAAGGGCTGAGAAGAATCGGCTGGATGGTTGAGCCGCCGAGGGCGACCATGTTCGTCTGGGCGCGCCTTCCTGAAAAATTCCTTGAGATGGGATCGATGGAGTTCAGCAAACTTCTTCTCGCGGAGGCCAAGGTGGCGGTTTCTCCCGGCATCGGGTTCGGGAAGGAAGGAGATATGCACGTCCGGTTCGCGCTGGTGGAAAACGAGCATAGAATAAGACAGGCCGTTAGAGGCATTAAAGGAGTTCTTGGATGAGCAGAATAGGGATAGGTCTTCTGGGGTGCGGAGTCGTCGGCTCCGGGCTTGCGCGGAACCTCAGCAGGCATGCGGAAGATATCGCCTCGCGTTGCGGGGCGGAGCTTGAAATAAGAAAAATAGCCGTCCGCGATATTTCCAAGGCAAGAGCTATCCCGCAGAATCTTTCCGCTCTCCTGACGGAAAACGTGAGCGAAGTTATCGAATCGGACGAGGTGGATATCGTCGTTGAGCTTCTGGGCGGCGAAGGCGTCGCTCTGAACGCCATACGGCAGGCGATGAAGGCAGGCAAGCATATCGTTACCGCCAACAAACTTCTACTTGCCCGGCACGGCGAGGAGATATTCAGGGAAGCGGAAAAGTGCGGCGTGGAGATAGGCATAGAAGCGAGCGTGGCCGGCGCGGTTCCGGTTATCCGCACCCTGCGGGAATCCATCGCCGGAGGTGAGGTGAAATCGGTTTTCGGAATCATAAACGGCACCGCCAATTACATCCTCTCCAAAATGACCGAATCGAACACCGAGTTCGCGGAAGCCCTGCGGGAAGCCCAGGAGCTTGGCTACGCGGAAGCCGACCCTGCTTTCGACGTGGAAGGGGTGGATACAGCCCATAAGATAGCGATTCTTGCTTCGCTGGCTTTCGGAAGCCCCGTCGATTTTGATAAAATATACGTTGAAGGCATTACCCGGCTGAAACCGGAAGATTTTTCGTTCGCCGGCCAGTTCGGCAAGGTGATAAAACTGCTCGCCATAGCGCGGCTGGTTGACGGCAGTCTGGACGTGCGGGTGCATCCGGCGATGATTCCGTGCGGCGAACCGCTGGCTCGAATAGACGGCGTGACCAACGCCGTTCTGCTTGAAGTGTCGCACGCGGGCAGTCTGATGCTGGTCGGCGCGGGCGCGGGCGGGGATGAAACCTCCAGCGCCGTGATATCCGACTTGGCCGACATAGCCCGCAACATAATCTCCGGCTCCGTGGGGCGGGTTTCGCCGACCGGGTTCAGTCCGGAAAAACGAAAAACCGTGCCGATGAAGCCGATAGAGGAAATCGACAACAGATATTACCTGCGGTTTCATGTGGAAGACAGGCCCGGCGTGCTCTCGCGCATGACCGGCATACTGGGAGCGCACATGATAAGCGTCGAATCGGCCATACAGCGGAACGCGCAAAAGAGCGTAGTGCCGCTTGTGATAATCACGCACAGCGCGGAAGAAGAGAATATCCGTTCGGCGGTGGCGGAAATCGACGACCTTGAAACAACCCGCGAGAAAACTCTCATAATAAGGCTTGAAAATGGAGAATAGAAAAAAACGGATAATACTGCTGGGCGATGGAATGCCCGATCAACCGCTGGCCGAACTGGACGGCAAAACTCCGCTTATGGCGGCTAAAACGCCGAATATGGACAGGATGGCGCGGGAAGGAAGCGTTGGGTACGTTAACACCGTGCCGGAAGGGATGCCGCCCGGTTCGGATGTTACGAACATGGGACTGCTCGGCTACGACCCGCACAAGTATTATACCGGCAGAGCGCCGCTCGAAGCGGCCGGCATGGGAATTCATCTCGGCCCGAACGACGTGGCCTACCGCTGTAATTTCGTAACGCTGGCGGCGGGCGCGGAAGGCGTTTTTATGGACGATTTTTCCGCCGGGCATATCAGTTCAGAAGAGGCGGCCGAACTGATATCGGCGCTCAACGATTTTTTTGGCAAGGATGAAATCGAGTTTCACGCGGGCGTGAGTTACCGCCACCTGATGGTCTGGAAAAACGGGCTCGATTCTGCCGAAACCACGCCTCCGCACGATATAACCGCCAAAAACGTGAAGGACTATCTGCCGAAAGGCGAGGCGGGCGAAAAGCTAAGGCATATAACCGGCGAGGCGCAGGTGGTGCTGAAAAGGCATTCGGTAAACGAAAAAAGAAACGCGGCGGGAAAGCCGCCCGCCAACTCCGTCTGGCTGTGGGGGCAGGGTAAGGCCCCCTCCATGCCTACGCTTCAGGAGTCGCGCAATATTTCCGGAGCGATGATAACCGCCGTCGATTTGATGAGAGGGCTCGGCGTGCTGGCCGGCATGGAGGTTATCAACGTGGAAGGGGCTACCGGCTACATCGACACAAATTACGCAGGTAAGGCCGAGGCCGCCATCGAAGCGCTACGGGGAAAGGATCTGGTTTACCTGCATCTGGAAGCGCCCGACGAGGCGGGGCACGTCGGTTCCCTGGAGAACAAGATTAAAGCCATCGAAGATTTCGACGCGCGCATCGTGGGCCCTCTGCTGGCAGAGATAGAAAAAATCGGCGGAAGCGCGATTGTGCTTTCGGACCACCCCACGCCTATAGCGTTAATGACGCATACCACAAACCCGGTTGTCTACGCCGTATGGCCCGGTTTCGACGAGGGAAAACCGCACGACAGTTTCGACGAATCGATTATCGGCGACAGCTCGCAGTTTTTCACCGATGGTTATCTGCTGGCCGACCGTTTCCTGGGGTGAATTATATTCGGCAATCTTTGCCGGTTTCTGAGCGTCGTCAAGTTGACTGAGTTCAGGCCAGACTTTAACATGGAGATGTTATGGACGCGGTAAGGGAAAAACTTCGGATGTCTGCGGAGGATCTGGAATCGTTTT
>JAJRYM010000006.1 GCA_024275775.1 Nitrospirota bacterium | reverse complement strand
GACGTAGGCGTTATCATCCGGGAACTGTCCGAAGCGGTAAGGGAAATGGCGGTGGTTAAAATCGTTTCCGCGCCGGAAAAGCTTCTGGAGGAAACGGAAGAAAATATAGACCGAATAAAAAATATGGTTGCAGATATCTCGGCAACCCGCATCCAGCAATTTTACGATATTATCTTAAGAGCCGAGTCCAAAAGACGGTACGCGGAAAACGGACTGGCCGTTCTTGAAATGTCACTGCTTAGCATGATCCGGCTGGACGAGGTGATGGATATCGATTCCCTGATTAAAAACATCAAAAACATGCCGGCCGCTGGGAACCCTGTCAATCCAACCCGTCCCTCAGCCGTATCGTACCCAAAGAAAACCGGCAATCCGCCTGAAAGCGTTATGGAACCTCGCTCGACGACCACGGACTGGGAGCAAATCCGGCAAGCCATCAAGGAAAAACATCCGCGCATTGGCGCAATGCTGGAAGGAATAACCGAAACGGCGGTTGAGGGCGATACACTGATTTTATTTTGCCCTACCAGCTATCTGATAAAACAGTGCGAAATAAATATTAAAATACTCGGAGAGCAAATAAAAAAAGCCTCCGGAAAAACTGTTAAAACGGCATTCCGGCCGGATAATGCAAAGGACGCCAATCAGAAAAACGGTAAAAAAAAAGGGTTGGATAACCACGTAAAAAAAAAGATGCTTGAAAACCCGATAATCGAAAAAGCGATTGAGATGTTTGACGGACGTCCCATGTTTGAGGAGTGAAAGGAGGCTTCTAATGTCCAGATTTCTGGGCTCACTTCTGCAAAAAGCGCAAAAGTTGAAATCGAAGGTTGAAGAGGTCCGCGCCGGCCTGAAGGAAAAGCGCGTTGAGGCCGAAAGCGGCGACGGCGCGGTGCGTGTTGTCGCCAGTTGCGACAAACAGCTGGTGTCGCTCGCCATAGACGGCAGTAAGTTTCACGAATCCTTCAACGCGGAAGAGCTACAGTCTGTTGTTTGCAAAACCGTAAACGATGCGCTCGCCAAGGCGGAAACAATCCAGAAAGAGACCGCCAACAGGGAACTGGAAAGTATCGGGCTTAACCTGCCTGGCCTTTTTTAAAAAATGGAATCTTCGCAGACGCTTCTAAAGTTAACGGCCGAACTGCAGAAGCTTCCCGGCATAGGAAGGAAAACCGCGGAGAGGCTTGTATATTTTCTTTTGAAATCGGGCGACGAGCAGGTAAAAAAACTGGCGCAGGCTCTCGATGAGCTGTCTGAAAAGGTTATCCTGTGCCGTGAATGCGGCGGAATAACCGAAACCGACCCCTGCCCCGTATGCAGTTCGGAAAAACGCGACCGGTCCCTGATTCTTGTGGTTGAACAGCCGCTCGACATCGCCATATTCGAACGGACAAAAAATTACAATGGTCTTTACCATGTCCTCATGGGCACTCTTTCGCCTCTCAACGGCATCGGACCCGACGACCTTCGCATCGGAAAATTGATGGGAAGGCTGGAAAAAGGGGATGTAAAAGAAGTTATCATTGCTACGAACCCGACCATGGATGGTGAAGCAACCGCGCTTTACATTTCCAAGAAACTCAAAGGGATAGATGTAAAAACTTCACGCATCGCAAGAGGTGTGCCGGTTGGAAGCGACCTTGAATTCGTTGATGAAATAACGCTTATGAAATCGCTCGAAGGACGGCTGGCTATTTGAAGAAACAGCCCTCTTTTTCCCGACTTGCAAAAAAGCGCCAGACAGGCCATATTTATTGGTCGATTATTTTCCATTTGCGGTTAAACTGAAGTCTCCGTAGAATGGTGATGTTAACTGGAAAGATTGCAGATTTCCTGAATAACCACTCTGAAAATACTTTTGCAAAAAGGAGAGGGGATGCACAAACTACCAATAACCAATGAGCTTGGTTTTTATGAGATTAAGATGGCGAGTGTCGGCGGATTCGGCGCAAATCTGGCCGGAAAGATACTTGCCGAAGCCGGCATTCTGCATATGGGGTTCAACGGCGCAAATTTTTCAAGCTACGGCTCTGAAAAAAAGGGGTCGGCCGTCGCGGCTTTTGTCCGCTTCTGCGCTCCGGACATTGAAGTAAGGGTAAACGCTCCGGTAACGGAGCCCCACATGCTTGTAATCTTTATCGAAGCGATAGCGAAAAACCCCGGCATGCTTACCGGCGTTAGTGAAAACACCACGGTTATCCTTAATACCTCAAAGAGCGTAGATGAAGCGAGAGACTTTCTTGAATTTCCGTGCGGAACGCTTGTAGTTACAGACGCCATGAAAATCGCCGTGGAAGAGAAAACCCGCGTGAATACCGCTTTGCTTGGCACGCTTGCCGCGGCATCCGGCTTCATTTCGCCGGACGCAGTCAAGGGAGCCATCAAGGACGCGCTCGGCAAGAAATACGCGTTCCTTATTGAACCCAACCTGCGCACGTTCGACCGAGGCGCGAAGGAATACGAGTCCAAAAAATTTGAATTTGACGGGAAATACCCGATACAGAAGTTCAACCCTCACGGCCAGAAACTGGGGTATCTCAACCAGCCTCTGGGCGGAATAATTCCTTCCGCAGGCACTTCGCTGGCCAAGGATTTAACGGCCAGCCGGGCCGGCCATATTCCGGTGCTTGATCTTTCACGGTGTACCAGTTGCGGCGAATGCGATATTACCTGCCCGGATTACTGTTTCGTGTGGGCCGAAGAAGAGAACAAAAAGGGGAAGCTGGCGCAGACCCTTAAAAGCATAAATTACAGGTACTGCAAGGGCTGTCTGAGATGCGTGAGAATATGCAAGTTCGACGCCCTTACAGAGCATGTTGAATACGAAGTAAACCCCGAGGTAATCGAAAAGGGTTATGTAAATAGTCTGGAGGAAGTCAAATGAGTGAGGCGACAGTAACGGAAAAAAGCACCGCCGAGCAGGTAACAGCGTTCCTGAGCGGCAACGAGATGGCTTCGCTGGCAGCGGCGCAGATAAATTTTCACGTCATGGGTTACTACCCTATAACCCCTTCCACGGAGGTTGCCGAATACCTTGACGAGATGAAAGCCGCCGGCAAACATGGTGTTCGCCTGATTCCCGGCGATGGAGAGCACGGAGCGGCCGGCATATGCTACGGCGCCACTACGGCCGGAGGCAGAGTGTTCAACGCGACATCGGCAAACGGGTTCCTCTTTTCGCTGGAGCAGATGCCGGTGCAGTCGGGAACAAGAATGCCTATGGTTCTGAATCTCGTCTGCAGAGCGGTATCCGGCCCTCTCGATATCCGGGGAGACCACAGCGATCTTTATTCCGCTCTAAATCTGGGGTGGATTGTCTTATGCGCCAAAGACCCGCAGGCGACTTACGATTTCATCCCCATCGCCACAAAGGTCGGAGAGCATTCCAGCGTAAGGCTTCCGGTGATAGTGGCCGATGACGGTTTCTTCACAAGCCACCAGAAACGCAGGGTAAAACATTTCAGCGAATCGGCAACTCTTCAGGATTTCGTGGGGCCGTTCAAGGCGGAGTATACATCGGTCGACCCGAAGAATCCCGTAACCTTCGGTCCTTACATGAACGATCCGGACATGATTAACAATAAGAAACAGCTTTCGCTCGCCATGAAAGCGTCCGAAGACGTTATCCGGGAGGTTTTCGACGAATGGGAAAAACTTTCCGGCCGGAAATACCGAATGCTGGAAACCTACCGCATGGAAGATGCCGAATCGGCCGTAATGATTCTCAATTCCGCAGTTGGCACTGCAATGGATATCTGCGACAGGATGAGGGAAGAAGGCAAAAAGGTCGGCGTTATATATCCGACCGTGCTAAGACCGTTCCCGGCAGAGGAACTGAAAAAGGCGTGTAAAAACCTGAAATCTCTCCTGGTGGCTGACAGGGCGGATGTATTCGGAGCAAACGGCGGGGCAATGACGATTGACGCCAAGGCCGCCCTGAAGGACGACCCCGATAACCGCACTCTCGTGATGAGCCGCATTTACGGCCTTGGAGGCAAGGACTACTACGACCATGACGCGAGAGAAATGTTCGAGCTGGCGCTTGAAGCGGCCGAAACCGGGAAGGTAAGCGTTCTCTATGATTACATAGGCGCCGAGCCGGGAGATCCCGAATATTCCCTGCCGAAAGGCAATGCGTATATCCAGCCGGAAACAAGCTCCCCCGGCGTCATCAAGGTTAGCAAAGATGAAACAACCGGAAAACTGATAGTCAAGGGAGTCAAACAGCGCGACCTTACGAAAATGCCACAGCGTATAGCCGCCGGCCACGGCGCCTGCCCCGGATGCGGGATTTTCCCCAACATCGGCACGTTCCTTAAGGGATTGAAGGGCATGTGGTAATGCTATGGCACACGGGGTGCGGAATGGTGGTAACAACCGGATATCCGGTAACATCTTTCAACGTCACCTATATTCATAATCTTTTCCAGAACGGCGCCCCCACCCTTTCCGGCGTGGTGGAAATGTTCAACGAACGCAAGCTGAGAGGCGAGATACCGGATGATGAAGAGATAACCTTCATAATGGTAACCGGCGACGGTGGACTGGATATAGGCCTCGGACCGGCTCTCGGCACGGCGTTCCGCAACCACAAGATGATAATCCTTGAGTACGATAATCAGGGATACATGAATACGGGACATCAGCTTTCCTTCACGACTCCGATGGGGCATGCCACGGCCACATCGAACGTCGGGCCCAAACAGCAGGGAAAAACCTTCCACCACAAGGATTCGGCACAGCTTTTCGCCGCCTGCCATGTTCCGTACGTTTTCACGGCATGCGACGTCATGTACAAGGACCTCATAACGAAGGCCGCAAAGGCGCAGTACTACGCCAGAAACCACGGGCTGGTTTTCGGCAAGCTGTTCTCGGTCTGCCCGCTGAACTGGAGGCACACGGACGATGTGGCGGACGATCTCGGCATGGCGGCCATCAACAGCAACTTCTTTCCGCTTTACGAGGTGGAACAAGGCATCACCACGCTTAACTACGACCCTGAAGCGAAAGGCAAAAAAGCGGACGTTACCGAGTGGTTCAAATACATGGGCAAAACAAAACATCTGCTCAAACCGGAAAACGAAAAACTTGTAGAACGGTTCCGCACAGAAGTTGATAGGAGATTCAGCAGAATAAAAGCGATGTCTGAAAATCCTCTGCTATAATATCGCCCCATGCAGGGGAAAATATTCAGCCCCGGGCTGAGGATGACAAGAGGGGCGATTATCGCGGTTTTTCTATTGCTGTTTGCCGGCCCTCTTTCGCCGGTCTCCGCTCAGGAGGAAGAGGAAGAAAACGTTTGCGTATCGTGCCACTTGGATATGGAAGATATCCTTCTCCAGGTGGCTTTGGACTGGCAACAGTCCGTGCATGCCGAGGCGGGCGTTTCCTGTCAGGACTGCCACGGCGGCGACCCCACGGACTACGGCGAGGCGATGGAGCCTGCCACAGGGTTTAAGGGGAAACCGGCCAAAGCGGACATCCCTACCCTTTGCGCCAAGTGCCACTCGGACAAAGTGAAAATGCGGGCCTATTCCCTCCCGTCCAATCAGTTCGCCAGATACAGCAGAAGCGTTCACGGAAAGGCGCTTTTGGAGAGAAAAAACGAAAACGCTCCATCTTGCATCGACTGCCACGGCCGGCACAAGATAAAGCGCGTTGCCGACCCGCAATCCACCGTGCACCGCAGCAACATCGTGAAAACCTGCGCGAAATGCCATTCGAGCAAAAAAGTTATGCAATCGAGCGGCCTTCCGGCAAACCAGTACGAGCTATACAAGAACAGCCTCCACGGCAAACTGTATTTCGCGGGCGATCTGGGCGTTCCAACCTGCGTGAACTGCCACGACAATCATGATATAAAAAAGCCGCAAACCCTCGCTGTACGCCTGGTATGCGTGAACTGCCATGTGGATCAGGAAGAATCGTACAGGAAAAGCGGACACTGGGCCGCGGCCCAGGAAACCGGCAAACCTGTTTGCATACACTGCCATTCGAACCACGCCATAGCAAAACCTTCCATTGCCAAGTTCAAGGAACCTGGGCCCGGAAACTGCGTGAACTGCCACGACAGGAATTCACTTCAGATGGAAAAAGCGAACGCAATTTATCTCATGCAACAGGCCACGGAAGAATACATGAAGCTTGGCGCGGAAGCGGACGAAAGAATCAACGAATGGAGTGGAAATGGCTTTGAGACCTCCCACCTTGAGCGAAAGGTGAAAAAGATAAAATCGATATTAAAAGAAATGGGAGTTATATCCCACTCGCTGGATACCGAATCATTACTGGAAAAAGCAAAAATAGCGCAGAAACTTTCAAACCAGGTTACGGTGGAAGTCAACGCCATGACCGATGAGCTTGTCAAAAGAAGGTGGGGGTTAATCGCCACGTGGACAATATTCTTATGCTTCAGCGGCGCGCTCAGCATCCGGGCTCGCCACTGCAAAAGAAAGGACTGATATCGGTGTGATGGCTACTGCAAATAAAAGCTTTTTCTGGGAAGGCCTGGAAAACAGAATCGAAGCGGACGTGAAAAAGGCTCTATCCCGCAAAACAGAAGTAAGAGGTATGAACGCCTGTTTTCGGCTTGTTTTGCTTCCTCTGCCGGGATTTCTGGCTCATTATCTGTTTTCCGGGAATATCTTGAAAGGAAGACAAGGATTCCGGGAAGCCGTGCATAAAGCAGTATTGGATTGGGCTGTAAACGCCAGGCTTTATGAAATTCAAAACGGCGATACGGCGGAGCTTGACCGTATAAAAAACGAGTGGAACCGGTCAAAAGAGACAAGATAATGCGAAAAATAAGAAAAGCTGTTCTGCCGGTCGCGGGAGCCGGCACAAGATTTCTGCCGATTACGAAATCCGTGCCTAAGGAAATGTTACCGCTTATCGATAAGCCGGTTATCCACTATGTTGTCGATGAGGCAGTGAAATCAGGTATCGAGGAAATAATTCTGGTTACCGGCGCCAATAAAAACGTAATAAAAAATTATTTTGAAACTTCTCCTGAACTGGAAAGGTTTCTTGAAGAAAAAGACAAAATGGCCGACCTGCAGGTTTTGCGCGATATTTCCCGGCTCTGCCGCTTCAGTTGCGTCTTGCAGAAAAAGCCGTTGGGGCTTGGGCACGCGGTGCTTCAGGCCAGGGATGCCGTAGGCGACGAGCCTTTCGCGGTTATGCTGGTTGACGATATAATATATTCAAAAGAAGCGCCCGCATTAAAACAGCTTCTGAATACTTATGAGGAAACAGGCTCGTCGGTTATAGCGTTGCAAAAGATACCGAAAGACAAGATATCCGCTTACGGCGTTGCCGACCCCGTTTGGGAAGCAGGTAATTGCAGGATAAAAAGTCTGGTGGAAAAACCGTCTGTCGAAACAGCGCCGTCCGATCTTGCGGTCGTCGGCCGATATCTGCTCACACCGGCTGTTTTCGATCACCTTGAAAGGACTGACCGCGACAAGAGCGGAGAAATACAGCTCACAGCCGGGCTTAACAGCCTTTGCGGCGAGGAAGCGATGTATGGATGCGTGCTGGAAGGCAAACGTTACGACTGCGGAAACAGGGTCGGTTTCCTCAAGGCATGCGTGGATTTCGGCCTGCTCCGGAAGGATACTGGTAATGAATTCAGGGAATATCTTAAATCGCTTGACCTTTAAAGCGGATATGCGCGCGGGCGGGCGTCATGGCTGACGGCAAAAAAAATCGTTGCGGAAAACCGCCCGCAAAGTATAAAAAACTCGGATATAAACTATACCTCTCCACCCGCAGAATCGAGGAAATATCAGACCGGCCTGAAGAAGAAACTTTTTTTACTCCGGTCGATATGTACGAAAACAGCAATTATATTTTCATCGTCATGGAAATCCCCGGCGTTGACCTCGGGAACCTCTCCATTACGTTTAACTTCGACACAATAACCATAAAAGGTTGCCGCAAGGAAGACCCTCCCCCGCAGAACTCTTCCTTCTACTGCGCCGAAAGAAATTGCGGCCATTTTAAAAGAGAGTTTGTGCTGGGCTACACCGTTGACTGTTCTAAAATATCGTCCAGCGTGAGGAACGGACTGCTTCACATAAGCATTCCAAAAGTAAAAAACCGAAGAAAAGAAACACACAGAATACAGGTAGAAAAAGATGGCTGAAAACCGGGAACCGGATCAGACAAACGCAAACGGCGAGGCTGAACTTAACATACCGAAAACGCTTCCGCTGTTGCCCGTCCGCGATATTGTGGTATTCCCGTACATGATACTTCCGCTGTTCGTGGGGAGGAAGGCATCAATCAACGCCGTTAACGAAGCGCTCTCCTCCAACAGGCTCATGATGCTGGCCGCGCAGAAAAACGCCTCGATTGAAGAACCGGGCTCCGATGATCTGTACAAGGTTGGAACCGTCGTATCAATAATGCGAATGATTAAGACGTCGGACGGCAGGATTAAAATACTCGCGCAGGGTTTGGTGAAAGCCGTTATAAAAAATTTCATTCCCTCATCTTCTTTTATGAAAGTAAAAATCGAACGCTTCGAAGACAAGGAAAGAAATGGCGTTAAGCCTATAGAGCAAGAAGCTCTGCGCCGGACGGTTCGCGCGCAGGTTGAAACAATAATCGATCTGGGGAAATCCATATCGCCCGACATTCTTATGGTTCTGGAAGGCATAGAAGATTCCGGCAAAATGGCCGACCTCGTGGCCAGCAATCTAGGGCTTCAGGTTGAAAGCGCACAGAAGATTCTCGAAACCGAAAGTCCGTCGGGCAGGCTCCGCCTGCTAAGCGAACTGCTTTCCCATGAAATAACGCTCCTTTCTCTTCAGGAAAAGATACAGACGAAAACGCAGAACGAGATGACGAAAACGCAGAAGGAATACTACCTGCGGGAACAGATGCGGCAAATCCAGAACGAGCTTGGCGAAACCGACGAGCGCCTCGCCGAAATCAACGAGCTGAGGGAAAAAGTCAAACAGGCCAAAATGCCCGAAGCCGTCGCCAAAGAGGTAGAAAAACAGATTAGGCGGCTTGAGAAAATGCACCCGGAATCGGCGGAAGCGGCAACAATCCGAACGTACGTTGAATGGCTCATAGAAGTTCCGTGGTCCGTTTCCACGAAAGACAACATAGAAATTAAAAACGCCAAAAAAGTTCTGGATGAAGACCACTACGATCTGGAAAAAATAAAACAGCGCATTCTTGAATACCTCGGCGTGGCGAAACTTAAAAAGGATATGAAAGGCCCCATACTCTGTTTTGTGGGCCCACCGGGAACCGGCAAGACTTCCCTCGGCAAATCGATAGCCCGCGCGCTCGGCAGAAAATTCACGAGAATGTCGTTAGGCGGCATAAGAGACGAATCGGAAATTCGGGGGCATCG
>JAJRYM010000102.1 GCA_024275775.1 Nitrospirota bacterium | reverse complement strand
GTCGGCATGCCGGAACTTTTCATATGGGCGGTCGTTTATTTTTTGCACGAATGGCAGGTGGTTTTCGATTCGTTTCACTCCATCCCGATACTGCTGGCGGGATTTTTTCTGGCAAGCCAGTCCAAGAAACTGGCTTGGTTCGTTCCTCTGTTCGCCGGGATGCTACTTCATTCGCTCATAGACCTGCCGCTCCACAGCGAGGACGCCCACAGGCATTTTTATCCGTTAAGCGATTTCCGGTTCGAGAGCCCGGTCTCCTATTGGAATCCCGAACATTACGGATTCATAGCGATGGTGGCTGAAATCCTTGCCGTCATCTTCGCTTCGATTTACGTGCTGAAATGGAACAAAAAAAACTGGGTGAAAATAATGCTCTACGCCATCAATTTTTATTATCTCGTCGGCTCGGTCGTAATCTACTATTACTTCAACGGAATGTTCTGACCTCCCGCAACGCCGACAAAGCAGGGGGACGGCTATTTTTTACGCTCTCTCAGTTTTTTCAGCCGTTCGTCAAATGCGGCTTCCCTGCCGTATTCCGAAGGCGTGTGAAATTTTTTCCCTTTCAGACTTTCCGGCAGGTAGTCCTGCTCAACCCAGTGGCCGGGATGCTGATGAGGGTTGCGGTACTCGCATTCTTTCCCCAGACCGGCGGCCTTTTTATACGCCCTGTCGCGAAGATGCAAAGGCACCTGGGGGAGCGAGCCTGTCTGCCTGATATACGAAACCGCCTCGTCAACTGCCCTGATAGCCGAGTTCGATTTCGGCGCGCAGGCCACATATAAAACCGCCTGCGCCAGCGGGATGCGGCCTTCCGGCAGACCGATTTTTTCTACGGCTTCCGCGGCAGAAACGGCGAGAATAAGCGCGGTCGGGTCGGCGTTGCCGACATCTTCGGCGGCCGTGACAATAAGCCGCCTGGCGATGAACCGCGGATCCTCGCCCGCCTCCAGCATCCGCGCCATCCAATAAATAGCGGCGTCCGGGTCGGACCCTCTCAGCGATTTCTGAAAAGCAGAAGCATGGTCGTAATGCGACTGTCCGGCCCTGTCGTACAAAAGAAAACTTTTTCTTGATATATCCTCCACGAGCCCCGGCTCTATGGCCCCCTCTCCGGCAACCTCTGCGCACGCCTCAAGAAGAGAAAGCGCCACCCTCGCGTCCCCGCCCGCGAAAAGAGCTATCTGCTCCAGCGTTTCCCCGGAAACCGAAGTCGCCGGTTTTCGCAGTCCCCGCTCTTCGTCGGTTACAGCCCGTTTCAGCAGAGCAACAAGGCTTGCATCGTCCAGCGGTTTTAGCTCTATAACCGAACAGCGCGACCTTAACGCCGGGATAACGCCGAAAGAAGGATTTTCGGTGGTCGCTCCGATAAGCGTTATAAGCCCCGTTTCAACATGGGGAAGAAGGGCGTCCTGCTGGGTTTTGCTGTAACGGTGTATCTCATCTATGAAGAGAATAGTTTTTTTCCCGGAAGAAAGGTTGAAACGGGCGGTCTTAACCGATTCCTTCAGTTCTTTCACGCCGGATTCTACGGCGCTTAAAGGGATGAACGCCCGCCCCGTTACGGTGGAAACAATACGGGCTACGGTAGTTTTGCCGGAGCCGGGAGGGCCCCAAATGACAAGAGAACCGAAACTGTCGTCTTCGACAAGTTTTCTAAACGGCTTTCCGCGGCCGAATAGATGCTCCTGCCCCAGAAGATTGTCGAAAGATGTCGGCCGCATTCTATCGGCCAGCGGCGAACCGGACAGATTTCCGCCCGCCTCTTCACTGCTTTCTGAATTAAAAAGATTTCCCTCCCGCAAACCGTTCTCCTGCATATGATGCGGGGTTAATTTTAGCAGGTTCAGGAGCGCGGTTGGGGAGGGAATAAAAAAAATCGGGGAGAGGCGTTACCCTCCCCCCGATTTTTCACCGCTCTTTAAACAAGAGCGGTTGCAAACATCGCTGTAAGGACCGACCCTACAAGAGCCGTCAGTATGGAAGCGCCTTTATAAGTGTTCATCATTTTCTCCTTAAATCTCAAAATCGTTATCGTTTATCCCTATACCAGTGTCGTGGACGCCATAGCGGCGAAAAGGGAAAAGGCAAAAGCCATTAAAACCAGAGCGCCTGTATATTTTTTCATTTCCTATATCTCCATAAATACAAAAGTTATACTTTAAATTACATTTAATCATTTATTGACTATTAGTAAAGCAGTTTACGTGCCAAAAACTATATACACATATCTTCAACAACTTACTGTAGAAACTTCTCATCACTGCGGTATATATACCGCAGTGATGTATAATTATATGAAACCAAAAAGGAAGGTTAAGGCAAATTAAAAGTAGCTTTTTTGCCTCAGACAGCAATTAAGATGCGTATGAAAAATTATTCGGAACCGGAACCGCTCTTTTCAGGCCACAGATCGTGGCTTTTGGAGATTGTCTGCGCCTTAACGACGGCAACAAACTCCTCGCGGGGAATACCGTTTATATTTTCCCCGGTTCTCAGCCTTATAGAAACATTCCCGGCTTCTTCTTCCTTCGCGCCGATAATTATCATGTAAGGAATTTTTAAAAGCTGTGCCTGCCGGATTTTCTTATTGAGCCGTTCGGACGAAAAATCGGTTTCCACCCTCAAACCTTCGGCCTTCAGTTTTTCGGCAATCAGCTCCGAGTAGCCGTTCTGGTTATCGGTAACCGGAATGATTACCGCCTGCACCGGCGCGAGCCACGGCGGGAAAGCTCCGGCCACATGCTCTATGAATATGCCGATAAACCTCTCCAGCGAGCCGAGCACCGCCCGGTGAAGCATAACGGGGCGCTTTCTTTCGCCTTCGCTCGCGATGTATTCCAGCCCGAACCTTTCCGGCATGGAAAAATCTACCTGTATCGTGCCCAACTGCCAGTTTCGCTTGATGCAGTCCTTAATATTGAACTCAATTTTCGGGCCGTAAAATGCGCCCTCCCCTTCTTTTATTTTGTACCCGGTGCCGTTTTTCTCCAGCGCGTTTTTCAGGCTGTCGGTAGCCATCTCCCACACCTCGTCGCTCCCCATGGAATCTTTCGGGCGGGTGGCGAGGAAGACTTCCACATCGTTAAAGCCGAAAACAGAATAGATGGAAAAAATCGACTCGACGAAACTCACAATTTCGCCTTCCATCTGCTCTGGCGTGCAGTAGATGTGGCCGTCGTCCTGCGTAAACGCTCTTGCGCGAAACAGCCCGTGAAGCACGCCGGAAAGCTCGAACCTGTGCACATGCCCCATCTCCATCAGCCTCAGCGGCAGGTCGCGGAACGAGTGAAGATGTTCTTTGTAAACCAGAATGGAACCGGGGCAGTTCATCGGCCTTACGGCGAACTCCCTTTCCTCTGCGGATGTGAAGTACATGGAGTCGCGGAAGTTTTCATAATGGCCGGATTTGTGCCACAGATCCACGCTCAGGACCATGGGCGTTTTGATTTCCTGCCCGCCTCGGCGGATGTTTTCCTCGCGGATGAAATCAACAAGCAGGTTGTACAGGGAGAGACCCCTCGGATGCCAGAAAACGAACCCGGCTCCTTCGTCGTGAAACGAAAAGAGGTCTAGCTTTTTCCCCAGAACCCGATGATCCCGCCTGCGGGCTTCTTCAAGAAGGCGTTTATACTCCTTCAGCTCCTCTCTGGTTTCAAAGCATAGGCCGTAAATCCTCTGGAGCGGCTCGTTTTGGGAGTCGCCAAGCCAGTAAGAGCCGGCTATCCGGCTTAACTCAACGGCTCCCACATGTCCGGTATTTTCAATATGCGGCCCCCGGCAGAGATCCGTAAAGCTGTTCTGCGTATAAATGGAAACGGTTTTTTCATCCTTCAGCAGACCTTCGAGCGCCATTACCTTGAACTTCTGATCCTTGAAAAGCTCCAGCGCGTCTTCCCGGCTTATCTCCTTTTTCGTGAACTCATGTTTGCCCTTGATGATTTCGCGCATAGTTTTCTGGATTTTCGGAAGGTCTTCTTCCCTGATTGCGCCATCGGGTATTTTCACGTCGTAATAGAAGCCGTTTTCGGTCTCCGGCCCGAAGGCGAACTGCGCCTCCGGGTATAGTTTCTTTATCGCTTCGGCCATTATGTGCGCGGCCGAGTGTCGCATTGCATGAATATCCATCTTTTCCTCGTATCGGGCTGTGGAGATTAACTCAGTTCCTTACGGTTCAGACCGGACATTATAAGGTAGCCGGTTCCCATTAACAAATAGCCTGCCGTTACGGCGTAAACCGACGTCGGCAAGCCGGCTCCCGGCAGGTAGAGCCTTCCGTCAGAAAAAGGAGAATGGATAAATCCCACCAGACTTAAAACTGCGGCGACGGCGCTGGTAGCGGCCGCTTTTTTCAGATTGTGGTCTATCAGTTGGGAAAGCATCGTGGCCCACAGCATAGCGGTGCATATAGCGCCGTTGCCCAGAAGCAACAGCGCGGAATAGGTTTTCTGAAAATCGGCGCCGAGGTCGGCGTAGCCGATTACAGCCGAGGCCATGAGCTGATGTATGAAAAGCATCAGCATGTACGCCAGCACCGGAATAAAACAGATTGATACGGCCGGATAATGGCGCTGTTCGGTTGCCTGATAAGCCTGGCTACAGACTTCCAGCCCTATGAACACGAGAATAGGCACGAGCACCGCTTC
>JAJRYM010000101.1 GCA_024275775.1 Nitrospirota bacterium | reverse complement strand
GAACCAAGCCAGTTTCTTGGACTGGCTTGCCAGAAAAAATCCCGCCAGCAGTATCGGGATGGAGTGAAACGAATCGAAAACCACCTGCCATTCGTGCAAAAAATAAACGACCGCCCATATGAAAAGTTCCGGCATGCCGACAACGAATTTCTGGTAGGCGTAGAAAATGTAAATCGGGACATCGGGTAGCATGCTACCCAGCACGAGCGGCAGGATATGTTCCGGTTTCTGTTTTTTGCCGAGGAAGGCGAGGTTAATAACGATATGGCCTGGCGTATTCATTGATTACATCTTACCGGAGAGTCTCCTTTATCACTTAATCAAATCTGCAATCCTTCGCACGTCTTTGAACATCCGCATGGAGTCGGTAAAGAGTCTCAGCTTGCTTCCCGAAACGTCATACCAGTGCACCGGTATCTCCTTGAGCCGATACCCTTCCTTGTGGGCGCGCGCCAGTATTTCAACGTCGAACGCGAACCCCTCGGTAACAAGTTTTGGGAAAAGTTTTTTTGCGGCTTCCTTTCGGAACAGTTTGAATCCGCATTGGCTGTCGTGAACCGAAAGACCGGTGTAATGCTTAACGATCATCGTAAAAATCGTTCCCATCATGTAGCGGTGGAAAGTTTTTTCCACAATCGTCTGTTGGACGGTATCGCCCGCGACCCGAAAGCGATATCGGCTCCATCGGAAACCGCCCGTATCAGCTTTTCCATTTCATTTATCGGAGTAGAGCCGTCCGCGTCTATATAGCCGATTATCTCTCCTTCTGCGGCAAGGATTCCCTGTTTAACGGCGTACCCTTTGCCTCTGTTGGGGGAATGGGCAAGGTAGCGTATTTCGACGCCGGGAACAGGGTGGAGGCTTTTCAGGTAATCCTCCACTGTTTCCGTGCTTCCGTCTTCGACGATAATGATTTCGTTCCCCCCCCCCAGCTCGTGAAGGCATTCGATGGTGGCGACGAGATTGTCGGGGAGGCGGTGCCGTTCGTTATAGACGGGAATTACAATACTGGCCTGCATTCATCACCGCTTAAAAAAGAAAAACCGGGCAGTGCAGTGTTCGCACGGCCCGGTTCAGTTATCTTTAAAACCGCGTTCTCTATTTGTCGAGAGGCGGCACTTTTTTCCTGCCCGGCACGGCGTAGTTCACGAGGTAATTGAAAATGCGGATAAGCCTGCCGCCGTTCCTCTTTTGATCGCCCCAGTGCCCGATAAGCCCGATGGTTCTGGCGAGGATGAAGAAGCCGTTGAGCGATGCGTTCGGGAACCCCATGTCCGTGAGTATGGCGGCCATGCAACCGTCCACGTTAAGGATAAGGTTCCCTTTCTTCGCCGTTGTCACTTCCTCGACGCGGAGGGCGAAATCGAGCCTCGGCGTTTCAATTCCCGCTTCCTTAACATGCGCGATAAGCGATTTTACCCGCTTGTCGGGATTTTTTACGCTTTTCACGCGATGCCCGATGCCGGGCACGGGGCCGACGTTCTTTTTCATCCAGCCAAGGAAGCCGGGGATATCGTCATTGAACTTTTTGTAGCCGTGGTCGAAATATTTCCCGGCGTCGGTAACGGCGCCTCCGAACCTCGGCCCTATCATTATCAGCCCAGCGGCTACCGCCTGCGATAGTCCTATTCCCGCGCACGCCGCCATGATGGTTGCGAACGCGCCCGATACGCAAGGGCCGTGGTCGGCCGAGAGCATGATGATTCTTCGAACCACCTCGGCTTCTTTTTGCGAGATGAGTTTTTTCGTCCACAACAGGCCGATAACGTGGGGGATATCGTAGCCCGCGTCGATAAGCTCGGACGCCGGGTAGCCGCCGTACATAGGCTCCTCGCCTCGGTCGTCGGCGATAGTGGATTTGATGAGCGGTTCTACGAGCATTTCCCCTTGTTCCACAAAATGCTCGACTTTTTGAGGCAGTTTGGGAAGCTGGTCGGCGGTCAGTACCGGCTTTTCTTCAACCTCGCCTGCGGCTTTGAGCTCTTCATAAACTTTCTTGATAGCCGGCCCGAGACCGCCGAAAGTTTCCGGCACGATGGCGCCGGCTTTCTTGAGGGCGTCCGCCTTTCCGCGCGCCGATCCTTCGCCGTGTTTTCCTTCCTTGGCGCCTGCGTGGCCGAACTTCATTCCGGCGGGCAGTTTTTCCTGGCAGAAACCGGCGATTACGCCGATAAGCTTGATGCGCCGCTTTTTCGCCGCGTACCATTCCGCCGCGTCCTCTTCCAGATTGCCGCCCATTTCGCCCACGATGACGACAGCTTTCGTTTCAGGGTCGTTTTCGAACATATCAAGATAGGTAACAAAATCGGAGCAGGGGTATGCATCGCCGCCTATGCCGATAGCGGTTGTGATGCCGTCTGCGAACTGGGAGATTATCCACATGATTTCGTTTGAAAGACCGCCGGATTTCGTGAGAACCCCAAACGAGCCCGGCCGGTACAGCTTTGAGAGAATCAAGTTGTTATATTCTCCGCCTACCACGCCTATTCTGCATTTGCCCGCGGACATTACCCCTATGGCGGAAGGGCCGTTCATTATTTTGCCGGTCTCTTTGGATCTCTTGATAAGGAGCTTGGCGTCCTTTTCCGGCACGCCTTCGGTAATCATGGAAATGACCTTGATTTGCGGGTTGTCCAGCGCGTCCATGGCGGCCTGCGTAGCCCTGCTGGGCGCTACGAAAACGAGAACGGTGTTTACATCGGTGTTATCGGTCGCTTCCTTGAGGGTTTTGAAAATCGGCACGGAAATGATTTTGTTTCCTACGTTCAGATCGGCCGTTTTTCCGGCGTCCGGGGGGAAAACGAATGCTTTCACGTAAAGCTCTCTGCCTGCCAGGTGGCAGAACTCCGCCATTCTTTTGGCGGCGGTTACACCTGCCGGCCCGCCTACGACAACTACGCTACTGTTTTCGTCTGCAAAGATACTCATTGTGCGCTCTCCTGTTTTCCAAGTGCCATGTCTACTATATCGGTCAACGGTGTATATCTGTCGAAAACTTCGATATCGAATCCTTCGTCTTTAAGCTCTCTCATAGCCGCCAGCCCGGCGAGCTCGTTGGGTCCGCCGCGGCGCACCCAGATTTTCACGCCGTCCAGCTTGCCTTCGTCTTTGGCTTTGCGGAAACCCGAAATAATGCCCGCGAAAGTCGCTTTTACATCCGTAAAGTTGGCTATCGCCCCGCCGACGATGATGTTGCTTACCCCGGGAAGAGAACAGACCTCTTCGGTAAGCGCCTCAACCGCCCATGAAGGCGGGTCGCCGGAATATTCGGAATAATTGGCTATCGTTCCGCCGAGGTTTACTACGGCATCGGAATAGAATACCGACGCGCCTCCGCCAGCCGGGAGAAGAGCGGTTGTTCCGCCCGGAATTTCTATGAGTTTCACGGAGCCTTTTACCTTGCTGTCGATTTCCATGACTTTCTTCTCGGCGGGGGTGTATTCCCGGCCGAATTCGGAAGCGAAGCTGAAATTCCAGTCGGGATGCCGGAACCGGGCGTCGCCGTCCAGATTCGTTACCGCGTCCAGCGCCGTAATCTCATTATTTTTCGGGTTCAGTATGAGAGGGTTGATTTCTATGTACTGCCCATCCTCATTGTCATAGCATTCAAAGAAACTGTGCGCGAACTTCGCAACCTTTCCCGCCAGCTCGCCTTCAAACCCGGCTTCCTCCGCCAGCTTGATAAGCTGTTCGTCGGTCGGTTTTTCGCCGACTTCAACGAACGTCCGCTTTATCTTGTCCCAGTTCGCCTCAACCTCGATACCGCCCATTTTGGCCAGCAGTATTTCGGCTCCCTCGCGGGTGGCCTGAACGGCTATGTAATATTCTTCGTCGTGGGAAATCATTTCCGCAACGATAGCCTGCGAAATTACAAGCCCCTGAACTTCGCGGCCGATTATTTCCCTAACAGCTTTTTTGACCCCTTCCTTATCGAGATCGATCTTGACGAGCCCCAGCTTGAATCTTCCGCCGAGTGCTTCATGAGCTTTGACGACCATCTTTCGGTCGTTCATCCATTTGTTGGCCTCAATGAGGTCTTCCAGCTGGTTAACATCTGAAATGACAATGTGATAAGGCGTTTTCACTCCCCATTTTTCGAATAAAGCCATTGCCGGGCCTTCAAGTAATTTTGCCACAGTGCTCCTCCCTTAAAATCACGCAGAAATACTTCTCAAAGTTATTTATATGACTACCCTCGTGGTATTCTACGTTCAGGCCGAAGTAGTGTCAATTATTAAACGGCCAATTTTCATGGAGTAATCAAGCCGGATGGATAT
>JAJRYM010000100.1 GCA_024275775.1 Nitrospirota bacterium | reverse complement strand
TTCTTGCAGAAGTTTTTTATATAGCGTGATAGCGGGCGTGGAAGTATTCCTGCGGGCGTTAATCTCCGCCGGGTAAACCTGTTCCCCGGAAACTATCAGGTCGATACCTATCAATCCCCGCGCTCCCAGTTCCGTTAGCCGGGCGGCTATCGCATCGGCGATACGCCGAGCTTTAGGGTTAATAGAATCGCCGCAACCGATGTTCCCTTCGTGGCGGGTGCCGTCTTTTAAAATCTGTTTGCTGGCGCAGAAAAAATCGGCGTTCCCATTATTAAAAACGTATTGGACGTTGAAACTTTCAGACACATCGAGAAACGGAAAGACAAAAAATCTCGTTATACGCGAATTGGGGGAAACGGTTTCGCCGACTTTTAGCAGTTCCGCTGAATTTTCCACGATGAACGCATGGCTTCCGCCAACCGATTCGTTTCCTCTTACGAAAATTTTCCCCCAGTGTTCCAGAAGTTTTTCCACCTGCTCGACGAACCTGCCCGATCTCACCTGCCTCGATTCTACAAGTGGCACGTCAATATCCTCGCACAGCCGCAGGAGAAAATAGTATTTGTTGAACATTTTCGTAATAGCCGGGTGCATGGTTGGAGGCAGTCCGAGCCGTTGCGCTATTTCCATTTCCTCTTCAAGATGAATGTAGAAAGATGTTTCCTCGGCCGCCTGCGCGACAGCCGCCAGTTCCCGCACAAACGTTTCATCGGCGAGTATGTCCAGCGCGAGGTTGGCTGACCTGCCCCGGCATTCGATTATCTTTTTCGTGCCTATGCCGTTGCGAAGAAGAAACTCCAAATAATCTTCGTCCGGCCTTAAAGGAAGCACGATGCAGTCTTCCGGGGAGCATTCCAGCAGGCTTCGCTCCGCATAGGCTTTAAGGATTTTTTTGAACTCCGCCGGCCGGTGGGGAAAAGGACGGAAAAGATCCCGTCCGTTCGGGAGGTGTATAGCCGGGATGAAAAGCCTGCTCACCTATAATCCTTTTTATCCAGCCCGTAATCCTTCATTTTTCGATAAAGCGTTTTTCTATCCATCCCGCACCGCCTGGCCACTTTCCGAACAATGCCCCCTTCAAGCGAAAGAAGGGCGTCGATATACTCCTTTTCGTAAAAACCTAGCACCTCTTTTTTCATATCGGAAAAATCCAGTTTAACGAGACTGTCCAGATCGGGCTGTTCCGCCGAGGCGCCTGTCGCAAGAGTGCTGGAAAGGCCGCCCGGCCTGATTTCCTCTATCGTCTCCCCTTTGCAATGGACGACGGCTCTTTCGACGGCATGCCTCAATTCCCGCACATTGCCGGGCCATGTCTGCTCCATAACGGTTTTCAGGGCGGACGAGGAAAAGCCGTCTATTTTTCGACTATATTTTGCGGCGAACTCCTTTAAAAAGATGTCGGCCAGGAGTTTTATATCTTCCTTTCGCTCCCTTAAGGGAGGAAGTCTTACGGCGATTACGTTGATGCGGTAAAGCAGATCTCTTCTAAACGCCCCTTCTTCCGCCATCCGGAAAATATTCCTGTTCGTGGCGCATATTATTCTTGCGTCGACGGTTTTTTCGGCGTTGCCGCCCACCGGGAAAAATTTCCCCGATTCAAGCACGCGAAGCAGTTTCACCTGTATGGACTGAGGCATGTCTCCTATCTCATCGAGAAAAAGCGACCCGCCGTGCGCGCTTTCAAATTTTCCCGCGTATCGTTTTACGGCTCCCGTAAACGAACCCCGCTCATGGCCGAACAGCTCGGATTCCAGCACCCCTTCGGCCAGCGCCCCGCAATTGAGGGCTACGAACGGCTTGCCGGCTCTCGCGCCGAGGCGATGGAGCGCGCGGGCGGTAAGTTCCTTTCCCGTGCCGGTTTCGCCGGTAAGAAGAATGGAGCTGTCCACTTTGGCGGCGGTGATTATCAAGTCGCGCAGTTGCCGAACAGACTCGGATTTTCCGGCGATTTCCGGCATGAGGTCGGCCGCGCCTTTTTTAAGCGAAGCCTTCGCCCGCCGTCCGGCCAGCACGTCCCGCACCCTTTCCAGAACCAGATTATTTTCGTAAGGCCACGTAAGGCAGAACGCCCCCTGTTTTCGCGCCAATTCGCCTACCGCCTGAAACTCTCCCATCGGCGCCGAAATGATAAGCGGCATTTTCGCCAAAGCCGGCGGAAGAGGGAAAAGATCGAAAGATGCTATAAGCAGATCGGGTTTTTCCCTTTCCGCTACTATTTCGGCTTCGGCCGGATAAAAAGCGGCTACCGACCGGAACCCGGCGTTGCGCAGAATTTCACAGAGCCGTCCCGAGTTGTGGGAATTTTTTTGGTAAACAAGTATTCCGGCATGAATCACTGATCCATAAACTCAATCTCTATATTGTTCTTATTTAAAACGGCGCCCGTGGCCAGCTCCAAGTGGGCTATAGCTTTCAGCCTGTCGGTAACCGCTTTTATCTCCTTGCTTTTTTCGGCCGCGAGGTCTTTCTGAAACTCGAGAACGGCGAAGCTGGTAGAGGAGCCGACCTCGAATTTTCTTGTTTCGGCGTCCAGCTTTTTTTCGGCCAGTACACGCGCCGCCCGGCTGGCTTCGATTGCCTGTTCCGCCGCCTCCACTTCCCGCAATGCGCGAAAAAGCTCAACGTCGATGCTCTGTTTTACTCTTCTGAGATTCATGGCGGCTATATCGTATTCAAGCTGGCCTTTCGCCACCCGTTTCCTCGCCTGCCGGTTAGAAAGCGGGTAGGCCGCTTCCAGCCCTACGTCTATGTCGTAATACTTGCCTTTGGTGGCGTCCCCGAAAGAATCGCCGGCACTTCCCGCGAACGAACTGGTTCGGGGTAAGCCGGTATTGAAATCTATAAACGGCCGGCCCGTACCGCGCACGCCCTTGAGAGTAAGGGAGGCGTTCAAGTCAAGCGATGGCAGAAGTTCATTTTTATATTTTCTTACAAGCCGCTCCTTGTTGTCCAAATCCACTTCGGCCTGTCGGTAATCCGGCCTATCGGCATAAGCGGATTCTCTTAACCGCTCTATATTGGCGTCTGTCGGCCCTGTTGCCGGCTCGTCGAGCGGCAACAGGGTAACGCGGGAACCCGGCAGGGCGTTTTTCATATTAAGGAGCGCTTTCAGCGCATCCTGATTATTGGCGATGCTTTCCCTTATGCCTATAAGCTCCTCTTCCCGCACGGCGACTATTGCCTTAGCGTTGGCTATCTCTAAGGGGGCCATCACTCCCACTTCAACCTGCAACCGTATTCTTTTCAGAAAATCATCGGCCAGTTCCAGAGATTCTTTTCTTACCTTCAGCTCGCCGTCCAGATAAACCATATCCCAGTACGCTTCCCGGACTTTGGTAAGCACCTCCATGACTTTCAACTCCAGCGCGCTTTGCGAGATTTCCTTCGTGTTGCGGGCTATGGCAATATCCGTGGTGTTGATTGTGCTTCCCAGCCCTTTCAGGAGAGGCTGGGTGAGCGAAAGGGTAAGCTGGTTGCGGTATTCGGGATCTATGCCGGCAAATGTTGAGTTTGTATCCGATCTGATGGATTCCAGAGAGAGCTCGTAGGATGTGCCGGGTGTGAGTTTCTGTCTCACGCCTACCGAAAGAGTGTCGATATTGCTTTCCACAACATCGGGATCCGCGAAGGCCGACGTGCTTGGAGTGCGCGATGACGAATGGTTGGCTTTTCCGAAAAGTGTCAGGTCGAACTCCGAGGAGGCGATGCCGACGTCCTGCTCCGCTATTATCGGCCGAGATTTTTCAATCTGTATATCGAAATTGTTTTTTATCGCCATAAGCATGCTTTCATGAAGAGTAAGCGATATTTCTTTCGTCCCGCCGTCGGCAGGGGCGGGCAGTCCGATCCCGGATGCCGACAGCAGAGGGGCGCAGACCATGAGTAACATAAAAAATCTTATGCTGTTTTTGGCCTTCATTCCGATATCAAACAGAGCCGGTTTGATTTTTGCGGTTAACGCGGCGCAGACTTGCTTAAGATTTTGGAAAGCTTCTTGTCCGACTCGGTTAGCCTTGTTATAAGCGATCTGATTATTCTCATTGAGATATCAGGATAGTCCTTGACCGTTGATTCCAGCTTTTCTCCGGGGAAAACCTTCACGATGCTTTTGCCTTTCGACTTGACCGTAGCCACGCGCGGCTGATTCAGAAGGGCCGACATCTCTCCGAAATATTCGCCGGGCTGGCTTATTTCGCCCACAACCCTGCCGCCTTTGATGATAACAATGGCTCCCTGCAGAAGCTGGTAGAAATTCTTGTCTGTGTTGCCTTCGCGGATAATGAGGTCGCCGTCCTCGAAGATAAGCTCGTCCGGATTCAGAAGGTACGCGGGCAAAGCCTCTTTTTGCAGGATGGTGTTGGCCATGACTTCCTCAAGCGTGGTGACACCTTGGACGACCTTGTTGAGCCCGTCGCGCCTGAGGGTATTCATTCCCTCCTTGATGGCTATTTTGCGGAGCTGTTCTTCCGGCACTTCGGACTGTATGGCTTGGGCCACGTTTTCGGTAACCTCCATCAGCTCGAAACAGCCGATGCGGCCTTTGTATCCTTTTGTACACCGGGGGCATCCCTTGCCCCTGAGAATTTTCAGTTCCGCCAGCTCTTCCTTGTGGAACCCGAATTCTATGAGTTCATTCGAATCGTAATTCGCGGTTATATCTTCTCTGCAGTGCTCGCAGGTTTTCCTGAAAAGCCTCTGCGCCAGCACCAGCAGAAGCGAACCGGCCAGCATATAGCTGGGAATGCCGATATCTATAAGGCGGCCTATCGTGGACGGGCAGTCGTTGGTATGAAGAGTACTGCAGACAAGATGCCCCGTCATGGCGGCCTTCACTGCGATTTCCGCCGTTTCCATATCGCGGATTTCGCCCACGAGAATGATTTCGGGATCCTGCCTCAGGAAGGCTTTAAGAGCGGCGGCGAAAGTCATTCCGACTTCGTTTCGCACCGGCACCTGATTGATGCCCTCGAAGTTGAACTCAACGGGATCTTCGGCCGTCAGAATTTTAACGTCTTCGGTGTTAAGGGCGTTGATGGCCGAATAAAGAGTGTTCGTTTTGCCGGAACCTGTTGGCCCGGTTACCAGCACCATTCCCTGCGGCCGTTCGATAGCTCTATTGAACTTGGCGAAATCCGCCTTGGAAAAACCGAGCTTGGTCATGTCCACCTGCAGTTTCGACTGATCCAGCAGGCGCATTACAACCGATTCGCCGAAAAGGGTGGGGAGCACCGAAACGCGGAAATCGACGACCTTTTTTTGCTTACCTTGATTTTTATTCTGCCGTCCTGCGGCACTCTTTTTTCGGCGATATTGAGGTTGGACATAATCTTGATGCGGGAAATAAGGGCGCCTTTCATGGAAAGCGGCAGAAGCATTCCGACCGAAAGTTTTCCGTCCAGCCTATACCGGACGCGGAAATTTTTCTCGTAAGGCTCGATATGAATATCGGAACTGCCGTCTTTTACTGATTTAATGAGAATGCCGTTAACAAGCTGTACAATAGCGGCGTCGTTCGCCGAGACCGTCTCAAGATCTTCGTCCTCGTCCGGCATTGCGAGTTCAAGGTCTTCCTCGGCGTCGGTGATGATTCCGCCGAGATCGAAATCCTCTGCCGTTGCTTTCTCTTCGACGGTTTCTTCCGCCTCCTCCTCATCCTCCTCCTTGCTTGGGAAGAGCTTCTGATATTCCTCGTCGGAAATCTTGTAATGTTCCTTGAACGCCTCAACGAGGTGCTGAAACCTGATTACCTTGGTCTTGACCGAAAGCTTCGTTGTGCCTGCAACTATTTCTATGGCCTTGAAGCTGGTCGGATCCCGCATAGCCAGCGTGATGTTATGCCCGTCCGTCGCGATAGGCGTGAGCATGTATTCTCTCGCCGTATCCCATTCGACAAGCTTTACGGCATCGGGCGATATTTTCTCGGTCTTGGGGTCAAAAATCGGAACGGCAAGCTTTCGCGAAATAAAGTTAATCAGGGCATCTTCATTTATGTAGCCGAGCCTCATGAGAATTGCGCCTATCCATTCGGGCTTTTTCTTCTGGATTTCCTCGGCTTCTTTTATCTGACGGCCGGTAATGCGCCCGTCCTTCCGAAGCATATCTCCAAGCTTTTCGTGCTTGGTATCGTCCTGAATGGTTTTTTTAAAGCTTGATTTTCTAGACGTTACAGCCATACGCTCGCCACCCTTATCAAAATAATTATTCTTACCTAGACGATTTATTCTAATATATTATGAAATATTTAACAATACCGCCGGCCGGGAAGCGGGGGGCGGATTTAATCGGCGTTTTCTGAATCTTTGCGCCCGAAAAAATGCCCCACCCAGCTCAATGCGATGATGGTTACCCCTATCGTAATGCACGAATCGGCGATGTTGAATACGGGCCAGTGATGGTCTCCTATGTAGAAGTCCAGAAAATCGGTCACCTGACCCAAAAAAAACCTGTCCAGCAGATTGCCTGCGGCTCCCCCCAAAACAAGAACGAGCGCGTATTTCAGCGGTCGGTTTTCGTCCTCAATCTCGCGGTATATGGCGATAATAACCGCAATAGCGATAAGCGACACTATGATGAACATACGCCCGACCCACGGACTGCCGACATCCGCAAGGAAGCTGAACGCCGCGCCCCGGTTGAATACAAAAGTGATATTAAAGAAACCTTTTATTACAGGCAGGGTTTCGTGAAGTTCAAAATTACTGCGGACAAGAAATTTTGTGTACTGGTCGACAGCCGGAATGACGAGCGCTCCGAATAAAAGAAGTTTGTATTTTGCCGAAAAAGCGCTCTTATTCATGCCGGCGGATTAAACGGCGTCGAGATGCGCCGAGCATCTGCCGCATACGCCGGGATGCCTTTCGTCGCTTCCCACGTCCGCGCTGTAGTTCCAGCACCTTTCGCATTTTGCTCCGTCGGCGCGAGCTACGGATATCTCCATGGCGCCGGATTCTTTCCGTTTGAGTTCCACCTGCGAAACAATGAATACGAACGGAAGCTCGCCGAGATAGTTTTCCAGCCTGCTGAAATCTTCACCGCTTGCGGCTATGCCGACCTTCGCATCCAGAGAATGGCCTATCTCGCCGGCTCTTCTCTTTTCTTCCAGCAGTTTCAGCGTTTCTTTGCGCGTTTCCCACAGAGATTCCCAGTCGGCGCGGGTCTGTTCATCCAGCTTCAGGCCGGAGGTGTCATGGAAAGTTTTCGTATGCACGGAGCTTCCCTCGATGTAATCCGGCATGGCCTTCCAGATTTCCTCGGCCGTGAAGCTGAGAACCGGCGCCATAAGCTTCACCAGCAGATTCGTGATTTCGTGAAGAACCGTCTGGGCCGCCCGTCTGCCGTGAGAAGCCGCTGGAAAGGTGTAAAGCCTGTCCTTGATGATATCCAGATAAAATGCGCTCAAATCGACAACGCAGAAGTTGTAAACGGAATGATAAAAATAATGGTATTCATATCTTTCAAAGGCTTTCAAAACCTTCTCCTGCATTTTCGCGCCCCTGTCCAGAATGAAGCGGTCTATTTCAGGAAGGCTGTAGAACTCCACGCGGTGGGAGCCGGGCTCGAAATCGTTCAGATTGCCCAGCATGAACCGGACGGTGTTTCTTATTTTGCGGTAAGCTTCCGACAGTCTTTTGAGTATTTCGTCGGAAATTCTCACTTCTTCCATATAATTTTCGGATGCCACCCACAAGCGAAGAACTTCCGCGCCGTATCTTTTAATTACTTTTTCGGGCGAGATGACGTTGCCGACCGATTTGGACATTTTTTTACCATTTTTATCCACCGCGTAGCCGTGGGTTAGCACGGTTTTGTAAGGCGCTTCGCCGGTAGTGCTTACCGATTCCAACAGCGAGCTTTGAAACCAGCCCCGATGCTGATCGCTCCCTTCCAGATACAGATCGGCCGGCCAGACAAGATCCGGATAGTCCTTCAGCACCAGCCGGTGGCTTACGCCCGAATCGAACCAGACGTCCAGAATATCGTTTTCTTTCAAAAACTCCTCCGAGCCGCATTTTCCGCATTTCGCGCCGTCCGGAAGAAACTCCTTCGCCTCAAGCTCAAACCATGCGTCGGCGCCCGCCTCTTCCATTCTGTCGGCCGCTTTTCTGGCCGCATCACCGTTTATCAGCGGTTCGCCGCATTTTTCGCAGAACAAAACGGTAATCGGCACGCCCCACGACCGCTGGCGGGATATGCACCAGTCCGGCCGGTTTTCGACCATGCCGTAAATCCGTTCCTTGCCCCACGAAGGCACCCAATTTGCCTTTTGAACGCATTCGAGAGCTTTTTCGCGGAGGCCGTTCTTCTCCATGCTGATGAACCACTGCGCCGTGGCCCGGAAGATAATCGGTTTCTTGCATCTCCAGCAGTGAGGGTAGGAATGGTCGACATTCTCAGTATGCAACAGCCTGCCGTTTGCCTTCAGCGCTTCGATTATTTCGCCGTTGGCCTGGGGCACTTTAAGCCCGGCGAACATTTCGAGGTCGTCGGCGAAACGGCCGTTGTCTAAAACCGGGTTGAAAACTTCCAGCCCGTATTTCAGCCCTACGGCGTAATCGTCCTGCCCGTGGCCGGGAGCCGTGTGAACAGCGCCGGTGCCTTGCTCCAGAGTTACGTGCCGGCCAAGGATTACGGGAGATTTCCTTTCGTATAGAGGGTGGATGGTCTGAATATTTTCCAGTTCCGAGCCTCTGAATTTCCGGATTTCCTGCGTCTCGCCGTCCCCGAAAAGAGGCGTCACCCGCGCCGCTAGCTCTGTGGCGAGGATAAGAACTTCATCGCCGAGCTTTACCGCCGAATAGTCGAAAGAGGGATGAACGCATACGGCGCGGTTTGCCGGAAGCGTCCACGGCGTGGTTGTCCAGATAACGACCGAAACATTTTCTTCGGAAAGCCCCAGCTTGTCGGCTTCTCCTTCCGCCAGCGGGAATTTCACGAAAATCGAGGGGGAGGTGTGGTTTTCGTATTCCACCTCGGCCTCGGCCAGCGCCGTCCGGCACGATGTGCACCAGTGCACCGGTTTAAGCCCCTGATAAAGAGCGCCGGAATCCATGAAAAGCGCCAGCTCCCGAACGGTATCAGCCTCGTATTTATGGTTCATCGTCAGGTAAGGCTTATCCCACTGCCCGAACACCCCAAGCTGTTTAAAGGAGTCCCGCTGTTTTTCCACGAAGCCTGCGGCGTATTCCCTGCAAAGTTTTCTTTTCTCGGAAAGGCTTATTTCATGTTTTCTTTTTCCGAGTTTTTTATCCACCTGATGTTCTATCGGCAGGCCGTGGCAGTCCCACCCCGGCACGAA
>JAJRYM010000099.1 GCA_024275775.1 Nitrospirota bacterium | reverse complement strand
GCCTTGAATGTGATACTGAAACTGTTGTTGGGATAACGCTGGGTTGTGGGGTTCACTACCCGCTTTATCCATACGCCGTAAGACGCGCCGGGAGCAAGGTTGCCGATTGATAGAGCGGCCGCTTCATTCGCGGCTGGTGAGAATGTTAATCCTGTTGGCGCGGTCGATTCGTTGGCAATGGTCTGTATCGCTCCGGCCGTCGGAGCTTCGATGGCGATTGTAACCGAATCGTCGATGAACGGAGTATTAGCGTCTATCCATACGAGCATTGCGTTCATCGCGGCGGCCGAATCGTTTTTCACAATAATGGCGCGGTATTCGGTATCGCCGGAAGAAGCTTCGCCTGAGCCTACCGAATCGAAAAGACTTTCAAGGACGGACGTAAGTGTGATTGCATCGCTTGCGTCCGCTCCCGGCAGACTCGCCGACGTGACGGTTACTATCATGTATTTTGTGGCGTCGTTCGAGTAAATCTCGTATGTGCCGTCCACCGAAACGTCCACGGCCGTGCCTATAGTATCTCCCGGCGCGGTGTAGGCCAGCGTTTTGCCGGCAAACGTGAATGTGAGCGTCCCCGAACCTGCGCCGCTTGTGGCGGAAACATCGACAATCACCACGCCGGTTACGTTCACCGGCGCGCCTGCCGAAAGCGATTTTAAAATAGTGCCGGAGCGTTTTCCGCCAAGCGAAGCGTTCGGGTTCGCCTGCGGATCGCCGTCGAGCGCCACGCCGGTAAGGTAAATATTCATATCTTTTTCAGCCATTTTGTTTCCTCCTAAAGAGTAAGTTGCCGCCTTGCCTTTATGGTCATCCGCTCTTCGCTAGGCATGAGTCGATACCCGATGCCGTGGACTTCCACGATTTCATTTACGTTTCCCCGCAGGAACTGAACGGATATTCTTGAGCCGAGTTCCAGATACGGATTTATTCTGCCGACGGAAAAGTTTATGTACTCCGGCTCAATCCGGAGATCGCGCAAAATCATATCTCCGGTGTAACTGAAATCTGTCGGCCCGGTGAAGAGCCTTGGCGTGAAGCTTCCCCCATGCGCAGGGTCATCCACCAGGCGGTAAACGATTCTGCCTGACCTGTCGCCGTACCGGATGCGCTTTTGACCGGTAAGCGGAAGAAGATTATTTTGCTCTTTTATAAGAGCTTCGTCGGCCGCCATGAGAGCGTTCGGCATAACCTCGATGCAGGAAGAAATTTGCGCCGTTTCATAGAGCGTTATATGTTCGATCGGCGCCAGCACTGTTTCGGCCGCCGTGTCGGCGGCTATTGGCGTATTGGGAACAGGATAGTTCGTGATGCGGGAGGCGGCGCCGGTAACGTCGCCTATTCTGATTTCAATCGTTTCACTTTTACCGTATCCCTCTCTTATTCCGGCCGGTTCCGGCACGCCCATCAGCAGAGGGAGCTCCACGCCCGCTATGAGGCTGGCAACCTTGATTCTCACGCTGTCGGACGGAACGAGCAGATTTTGCCAGCTTCCGGCCGTTCGCGGGTTTTTCTCGTCCGGCCATGCGAACGTTATGGAACCGGACGTGCCGGAGAAAGAGGTTTGTCCCGAAAAACCGGTCAGCACGCCGAGGTCGTATTCGGTTGCGCCGACAACCCAGACGGCGCGGAGCGTTTTTTCGATTTTTCCGCCCGTCGCTGGAAACGATGGAGCAGACGAACCAAGCTCGGCAAGAGCGGAGCCGTTGGCGATTTTCATGCCGGTTCGAAGGGCGACGTTCATCAGGCCAATTCTCCGGTTACCGCCGCTTCGATTTTCACAACGTTCAGGTTGAAACTTTTTCTTTTCGTCTCTACGTTTTTTATGAGAATCGAATAGTTGCGGCTAGCGAGGGAAAGGCCCAGCCGTTCGCAAGTTTCAATAGCGGTTAAAAGGGTGTTCAAATCGGTATCGGAAAGAAGAGTTTCAATGGTGAAAACGGAATCGCCCGGAGATATGCCGAAGTCGCGCGATTCCGTGCCTTCAAGCGTTTCAACCGAAACAACCCGCCGCCGCAACGCGAACGGAGAATCGGTTACTATTTCAAGGAAAAGATTTTTGTTATCCAGCGAAAATATGTTTGCCATCATCCCTCCTGATAGGCGAATTCCAAAGTTTGACATTCGAGTGTTGAAGGATTCGCGTTCCATGTTGGGGCCAGCGGATCGAAACCTGTCTGATACATTTTTCCCTGCACGTAAAAAATAACCGCCGTGAGAGTGGGGAGATTGCCCGACGGGTTTATGGAACTGTTTCCCATATACGGAAAAGCCGAGAGGAAATCGGCGCGAATGTCGCGGACGATATTACTCTGCTCCGGCATTTCAAAATAGCCGGGGTGCAGGCCGAAACTCCGATCCGGCACCGCGACGGGAGTGATATCGGCTCCGTTGACATCGAAAACACGGAAATGAAGTTCCGTTTCAAAATTAAAACCGATTTCAAAATCGGACATCGGCGAGTTGTATCCGGCGCGGAACTGTGAAAACGATTGATTGGGCTGTTTATAAGAGCCGACAGCCGTCCTCATGGGCGTTGACATATAAAGGCCGTATTGTCCGACGGCCGCTCCGGGAAAATTTGTTCTGAAATTCGAGAAATTCCGTGTACCGGGCGCGGTGTAAACAAGTTTCCAAGACCTGTCCAGATTGTTCTCCCAGCCGGAAGCAAATTTGGGGTTGCCGGCACCGTCGGTATAGAGATTGGCGTTGATGTTTTCAGTTTTTATATATTGCGGCCATGGTTTCCCCCCGAAAATCAGTATCATGCAGGACGGGAGCTGAAGGCCGCGCGGGTCGGTGGGGAATCCGCCGATACCGTAATCATGGACATCCTGCGTAAGGAGGTTCACGGTCATTTTAAGCGGTTTAACGCCGCATTCGATGCCGAGCGCAAAATCGTTTCTGACGATAACCGGCGGGGAAAAAATCATCGTGTCCCAGAAACCTATCCGGAAAGGAATCGGCGCGCCGTAACTGTTAAAGATATCCGTATCCGTCTGCGAATCGATGTAGGCTAGCTCTATCGGGAGAGAATTCATTTTCAGCGTTCCGTCCGCTCCTACGGTAGCCGGCGCGCCGTAAGGCTGGCCTGCGTCCGCGTAAACTTTCGCCACTTTAGCCTTCCAGTTGTTGATTTCGTTTTTCATCTGGTTGGGTTTCTGAAAATCGAACTCGCCGCTTGAAAGGTTGGCGGACGGGCTGAGGTAGTTCCAATGCTCGAAAAGCGAAGGGCAGGCGGGTGTGGGCGACTGATTACAGCCGAACCCCGGCACCCACGGATTGCTGTTTTTACTTGAGAGGCAGTCGGCGGGGTCTCCGGTAACAGGTTTATCGTGTATCACCGCCACGCAGTCGCCGGGCTTATAGAGAGATGAATCGGCGACAGAGGCGCAGGAGCCGTCGGTGAATTTCAATGCGCCAGGCAAAACCGCCGAGACGGTTTTATTTTTATCACGCTTTTCGCGCAGAGCCATTTGGTCTTTGTAAAAAAAATGCGCGGACGCCGTGCCGGGATTATCCGCGCCGATGTCCGAAACGGTCTTCCATCTTTTGCCGGTTTTGTACGGCAGGAGACGGAAAGCGGACGGCCTGTATTCCCCGTTCGGCGCGAAGAGTCTGTAGTATTCGCCAATCGCGTAATTGAAACCGTCCACTGAAGATTCCACTTCGTAGCGGTCGCCGAGATCGTCCTCGACCAGATACCGGTTAGTCGAAACCGCCGAGATGATTTTCGCCCTGCCCATCAGCCGTTCGTCACCGTTAAAAGGTTTTCCTGCTTGACCCTTATGAGAACGTCTTCGATAACCCGGCTCACAAGGTCGTGAATGGCGCCGTCCGCGCCCTGCACCGTTACGGCAACTTCGTGAATTTTCGATTGGCCAAGCAGGGATGTAAGCGTGGAGACGCGCGCCGCGAGCTCCTTCACGTTCCGGTTAAGCTCCGCTTTAACCTGCGCCTCCCCTCCCCCGCGCTGTTGCGCCAGCAGTTGCAACTGCCGGTTCATATCGTTGAGCACCGCCAGGATGGCGCTATCGACTGCAATATCTGCGCTGTCTGAAGCCATTTCTTTTCCCCCTAAACCGTTTCCGTCCGCGGTTTTTGCACCGGCGTAAGCGACGCTTCGGCTGTCATAACCGATTCGGGGCGGTAGTCTGCGGATGTTTCAACAAGCGCGTAATAAAGCTCTTTCCTCGTGCCGGCGGAATCGCGCATGAATTCGATAAGTCGGATAGAGCCGTTGATTCTATTTACGAGATCGGCCTGAACACCGGAAACGACCAGCGTCATTTTGCCGGGTTTCATCGCTTTTTCATCCAGCCTGCCGGTGGCGGGATTGTAATCGGCCTGCGCTACCGGAGGGCTGAATGAAACTACATCCAGAGGCGCGGTAAGCGGGTCCGAGAAAGTGGCGTAAACCTTCTTCGGCGTTGAGCCGGCATGGATGAGAGGAAGCGGGTGCCGGAAAAGTGCCGAAGCGGTATACGGTAGAATATCGAAGCCGGGAGAGTGGGAAAATTCCGGCGCGAAGCTTATTTCATCTTCTTTAATCGGAGCTGAAACGGAAGAGGACAGTTTTAATAATCCCGTTTCCACTTTATCGACAGGCACGAAAGGAAGCCCCCCGGCCGCTCCTCTTGCGTCGGCAAACGACGCTCCTTGGATGCCGGCAAGAACGGAAAGAGAGCCGGCGCCGTCCGCAATAATGGCAACCTGCATTACGTTGCCGGCGGACGGGCGCGGAACGGCCATATCCGTTACGGCGGGGATGGTTACAAGCGAGCCTCCGAGCCATATAGAACCTTCGTTTACGTCTATCGCGTCGGCGGCGCCGGAGACGGCCGGAACCGGGCGGCAACCGTTGCGAAGTCCGTCCGGCCTTATGACCGGCCGCCTGTCCACGCCGTTTTCGTCTAACGCGCAAAGAGAAAAGCGAAGGCCGCTCGAGCTGAAAAGTCTGTGGTCGCCGGAATCCGCCATGAGTTCCGGCCCGACCGCCGAAAAGAAGTCCTCGGCTTTCAGCAGAAGATTATCCGACGTGGGCACTGTTACGGTCATCTTTCCCCCTATTCAAAAACCTGTAGTTTCCATTCCTGGATATAGACCGACTGCCTCGCGTCGCGGGCGTACGGCTTTTCCGAAACCCATCGCAGAGGCTGGACGTTGAGGCCAAGGCTGTTGCCGGCCAGCGTCTGCCGAACGGTATTGAGCGCCGAATAAACGCCGGAGCCGGAAACGTCTCCCCGCGCGGCGGACGAAGGGGAGCGGAGGTTGCGCGCCACAACGTAAAGCTGAAAAAAGAAATCGGTTCCCTTGAGCGACGCCGTGGCGAGGCGGGACGGCGCGGCGCGGTCCCACACCACCAGCACCAACGGAGTTTCGGCAACCTCTTTAAGAAACCGCTCACCGGAAGGCTCGCTGTAATACGAGCGGGCGTTGAGCGCAACTGATTGAAGTACGGCGACGATAGCGTCTTCCAACTGGTTGGTAGTGTACATCACCACCCCTTCAGTTTGTCGCGCGAGAACCGCCGCTCGGCGGAACTGAATTCGGACGAGCGGGAAATCGAATCCGACTCCGACGGCGCGGGCGAAACTCCTTCCAGCGTCGCTTTCCTTTCGGCCACGAGCCGAAGGAACTCCACAGCCTTCGCGTAGGCTTCTTTCCATACGCCGGGATCTATCGAGCGGTACAGATAAAGCCGATAAATCGCTATCGTCGCCGAATGTTCCCGTATGACCGGCGGAACCGACGACAGCGGCACCCGGTAAACGGGCGATACGAGACTATCTATAAGAGCGTCGGCGCCGGCTATGGCGTTGGCGACAAGCGAGCCGTCCACCTGCCCCGTGCCGTTTCTGTCGGTAAGCTGTACGAGCGTGGCTTGATCCAGCCTTTCGAGAATATCCGACTGCGTTGAGTATGCCATCATTGAACTCCTGTAAAGCGGAGCCGCCGAAGAGCGCGGCCCCTTTTATGAAGCTTCTTTATCAGACGCCGCCTGTAGAGCCGAAAACGAGATGAGGCAGGCCGTAGCCGGCGTTGCCTCGGTAATCGACGCCGTAAACGTACTCCCTGCGCATAAAGACGTTTTCGTCGTCCGGGTTTACCTTCGCCACAAACTGCGGGTCGCGCCGGTTCTGGAAGATGAACGGTTTCGCGGCGTGTTTCAGGTCGGCCAGGAACCAGTAAGTCGGGTTGGCGGCGAGTTCGGGCGCGACCAGCAGGTCGGCCGAATCTTTCCAGATATTGGTTTCGCCGTTGGTGGTGAGGTCGGCGCGCAGAATGTTTCTGGCGGTCGCCTCGAGCTGGGGCGGAACGATGAGCATATCAGGAATTATCCGAAGCGGGCGGCCTTCTTCGTTTACCATCGACATCATCTGCGAGCGCGCCGTTTCGTAGGCCGTGGCGCTTAGAACGTCCACGCCGGTGTTGCTCCATGCGGGAAGCTCGCCGTTCGGGTGGGACAATGAAAAGAAAGGAACGCCATCAAACCCGTTGGCCGCGAAACCTTTGACCAGCAGGTCGAAAATTAGCTCGTCCGGGTGCTGTTTGGCCGATTCGCCGAGCTGTTCTATCATCGGGCGGTAGAGGCCTATCGTATCGTCTTCTATGTCGTTCCGGTCAACCGCCACGGTGGCCTCGAAATCGCGGTTTTTAATCACGAACCCGTCAACCGAAAGGTCTTTTACGACGCGCTCGCCTATCCACTCGCGCAAGCCGGGGAACTGGCCGAGCCATTTGTACTCCTCCTGCCTGGTCGATGACGGAACGATAACGGCAAGCTGTCTTAAAATTGTGGCGGCGCCGTCGTAAGCCTGCTGGAAGACGGTATTGAAACCGGTATAGACGGATTGAAGCGTGTTCTGGTTTATAACCACGCCGAGGAGGGCGAATTGCTCGATAAGGCTCGCGGGCTGATCGTGGCCGTGAAAGATGAAAGCCAGCAAAGCGGCGAGAGCAGAGACTGCGTATTTCATTGTTTCTCCTTTGAAGATTGGGATTATTCGCCGCCGGCGGGCTCCGAAGAGCCCGCAAGCGGCACGCGCGCGCGTTGACGACACGAAGCGACGGGGAGGACGTCCTTGCGAGGACCGCGTATAGGTGGGATTGAGGGTAGGCATTTCCCCGTCAGCTCCGCGCCGGTGTTGAAATATCAAGAAAGATTGAACCGGCCGAGACTATTTCGATGATTCTTCCAGCCCGGACGCGGCGCAACTGGATATTATCTGTCTGGTCTGCGACCGGAAGCGAAGCGAATGTCACAACGGCCTTTATGGTGGCGCCGTCGGGCGCGGTGAGGGTATAGACCCCGTCGGCCGACGCGGCGACTCCGGCACCGCCGCCCCACGCAAGCAGGCTCCCCGCGGCGGTAAACGCCAAAGCGTGCGCGCCTCCCGCCGAAAGCGGAGTTCTTTCCAGCACGACGCCGGTTACGTTAACCGGCTGGGCGATTATGCCTGTGCCTACGGTGTTATCATCCGCCACGTAAGCTTCCGCCGCGAGGTCGGCCTGCGTTACGCCGGTGGAGTTCATCTCGAAAAGGCCGGCCATGTAGCCTTCGCAGTTGCGGGCGCCGTCGGCTCCGGCGGAGTTATCCGCTTCCTTGCGGGCAACGCCGAGAAAAGCGTGCCCCGCCGTATCGGAAGCCGGCACAACGTAGCCGTTGGCGTTCACGCTTACGAGCGAACCGGCGTAGATATGCGCCCCGGCCGCGACCGGCAGGGCGAAAAGAATACCCTGTTTTCTTTCGGTTTTTCTGTCCTTAATCAATACTGCCATTTCTGTTCTCCTTTACTGGTTGAACTTTTCGTGTAGCTCCCTGGGAATTCCCAGGAGAGAGTTGATTTTTTCCTGCGCCGGGTCGAGCGGACTTTTATCTGAGGCCGGGCGGCCGGCATCCACCAGCTCGCCCATAGCGACAACAGGCCTGCTGTTGGCGAGAAAGTTCGCAAAGCCGGACGGGTCGGAAGCGGCGTAGGCCAAAGCCCATTCCCGCTGGGCGGGCAGAAGTTTTCCCGAAGAGACGGCCTCGCCGATTTTCCTTGCCACCTCGCGCCCTTTCATCGCGTCCAGCTCTTCGCTGAGAGCTTTCCATTCTTCGAGCGTGGGAAGAGAGCCGGTATTGGCTACCGCCGAAAGCTTTTCTTCGGCGGCGGAGGCGACATCCTCCGGCGAAGCGGGCTCAGGAAGGCCGAGTGCCGCTCCGACGGCAGAAACGGCTTTCCGCAACGGCTCGATCTCGCCGAGTTTTGCGAAAACGGCTTCGGAGACCGCGCCGACATCGGCCTCTTCCGGAAGCGCGAGAGCTTCCTTTAATTGTGCAAGAAATTCATCCATCTTTTCCTCCATATGAATCTGGTTAAACAACGGCTTCATTGCCGGGATGTTCGGGTGGTTGGTAAGGCCGAGGCCTAAAATTCTTTCTATGTGCAGGTTGCCGTTAGCGGAATGCGCCGGGTTGTAGGCGAACACAGGCGAAAGGTAGCGGTATTGACGGGTGCGGATAAGCTCTTCCGCTTTTGGACTCCATTCGACGGTTCCGCGCAGACCGTCCGGCGCGATGCGCACGGAGCCTGCCGTAAGTCTGCCAGCCGGGGCGGCATTTTTCCTGAAAAACGACTGGTGGCCGAAATCGACCGGAATATCCCGCCCCAGCTTTCCAAGCGCGCGGAACATTCTGTCGAGAGCGGCATCGTCTATAACCTGCGTGCCTCGCTTATGCGGGAAAGAACCTTTCGGAACAATCAAGACCGACCGTTTCATTTCACGCCTTCTTTCGCAAGAACGTTTTCGGTTTCCGACGGTTCGCCGACGCCAGCCGTTCGGTAAAGTTCTGCGAGGGAAACCGGCACGCCCATATCGTGCAGTTTTTTGAGGTCGTCCAGCCTTTCGGTGCGGGTGCGGTAGTCGTCCGCGTCGGTGGCGAAGCGGGGATACCTTTCCTGCTCGCCGAAGTTTGCTTTTATAAGCGGGATTATGAGGTCGCGTGTAAGCGTTTCATCCAGCGACGCGCAGTCGAAACGGATTATGTCGTGCCGTACGCGGTCGTGAACCGTGCCGAGCGAGTAGGAGCCGGTTTTGCCCTGTTCTGTAGTGAGCGTCTGCCCCAGCACCCGTTTGCTCTTCTGAAAATTGAAAAACTCCACGGCGCTCTGAAAGAGGTCGTGCCCGCCGGAAAGTTTGGATTCGATGAACTCTATGGTCGTATCCTCGCTGATGACGGCGGCGGCGTCCGACCCCAGGTTTCTTACGGCCTGCCTTAGAATATCGCGCGATTTCTCGTTGGCCGACGGTTTGAATTTACCGATGCGGAGAGGGATGCCGTACAGATCCATGAAGGACATCCAGTCCTTTATCGAATAGTTCGTGAACAGGTAATACCAGGCGAGGCCGCGATAAAGGCCTCCTCTGAGCGGGGTGCCGGCAGATTCCCGATGCGTATGAAAAATGAATTTATCGCGCGGGAGTTTCCTTCCCTTCGTCTCGCCGTACGGGAGATAGCGGGGGAAATCGAGCATGGCGCCGGGTTTTTCGGGATCGGCGAAACTGAAAAGCGACTGCGGGCAGAACTTTATCCGCGTGGCGACAAGATCGTCCCCGCGCGGTTCGTACATGATTTCCGATATGGAAAAACCTCTTCCTATGGACATGAGGATGTCGTGCAGAAGCCGTGTTTTGCCTTCGAGCCTTTCCCATACCGACCGTATGAAATCGGCGTGCTTCAATGCCGTCCCGCCATCGCTCGCGGGGATAATTTTGCGGGGGATGGAAGCGGCGGCCGAAACGCGGGTTTGCATGACGGTTGCGAGATGGAGATCTTTTTCCTCCATCTCGTCGAACAGTTCCATGGCGTTGCGCGTGTAGCCGGCGTCCAGCTCTTTGAGAACGGCGGAAAGACCGGCGGGCGTGAGGTTGCGGGACGGGTAGCCGCGCCAATGGCCGGTGGAGGCGTCTACAATCCCGATTTTAGAAATGAGGGTACGTTTGCTGTTCATCCTGTTACCATCTCCATGTTCCTGTTGCGGGTTTAACGAACCGGCCGGTTCTCTGCGCTATCGACTGATAGCTGACCGCCTGGCGGGCGGTTTCGCGCGAGGCGCGGCAGGCCAGAATCATCGCCCATGCCACATCGGCGTGATGCGAGGCGGAAGGAGCGACCGTAAATATCACGTTGCCTGCGTCCGTGACTTTCTGCTCTATGGCGGAAAGCTGTGCAAGGAGCGTTTTTTCCAGAGGTAGAAGAAGCCTGCTGTCCAAAAGCAACATTCG
>JAJRYM010000098.1 GCA_024275775.1 Nitrospirota bacterium | reverse complement strand
GCCGTTCCTTTACCTACCTCGCGGAATATCATCGACATCCGATTGCCTTCGTGCCCCGCGATGCTCATCGGGCGCCGGAGCAGAGGCGCGAGTCCGTCGGCAACTCTCACCATAACGAACTGCCCGGCTTTCGAAGCGGGTAGAGACGTTTCAAGAACAAGCTCGAAACAGTTGCGCGCGACTTCCCTTTTTTCCAGAATCGCCGCTTTCATGATTACTTTTTTTCTATCAGTTCCACGTCTATGGCTATCCTTCCGATAAACTCGAAAAGCTGTAGCTGTTTGCTGAGGTCTCCCTCAACCAGCTTTATATGAGTGGCGTCGGCGATATCTTCTCCAAACGTCGGGTCCATGGCAATCCACTTGTCGACGTAAACTTCCGGCCATGCGTGATAAAGAAATCCTTCGAACTGTTTTGAATAAACGATGCCGGAGACCGTCCGGGTTGGGATTCCGGCGCTTCTGGCCAGTGCCGTGAAGAGGTTGGTGTGGGACTGGCATTCGCCCTCCATCGTTCTCAGCGTTTCAACGGCGGAAAAGGTATCCACGAATTTTTTGTGGACGTTTTTGTAAACCCATCTATTTATAAGCTGTGCCGACTTAAAGGCGTCTTCTTCGTTATCGACTATCTCCATCGCTTTTTGCTGTATAAAAGGGTCGTCCGCCTGCGCTTCGAAAGTCGGTTTAAGGTAAGCGGTTATCTCTTTTTCGGACAGAGGGGGGGAAGCGGAAGTTTCGTTGATACCTTTTTTTTCTATTTCCAAGCCGATGGTATACGTTTTTTTACCGCCTCTGTTTTCCACTTTCTGCACGACAGTTTTCTGTCTTTCATCGTTTGGTACGAGGTCTTTCCCGGCAAGGCCGGACATCGTGATTTCCAGCCGGCTAATTGTTTTGGGGTTCGAAAAATCCCCATCGACCGGAATCAGGCTGAACGTCAAAAGGTTCGTGAAAGGCATGACGCCCCCGTCGAAAGAGACCGCCTGCATTTCATCAACCGCTTGGCTGGTGAAGCCCATAGGCGATTCCTCCTTCAGCACTCTGCCGTCCGGCGCTACCCATGAATCGACCGAAAAGCTTTTAAAATGGGAGGTAACGATAAAGGCTTCTTCGGTCTTGCCGTTGATTTCCACGCTGGTTTTCTTTCCGACGCTTATGCCGATGTTGCCGGTTGACATGAGTGAAATCATGAAAATTTTGAAATTGTAATTCTGCCCGGTCTGCATACCGCTACGGCTGAGCAGGAGGGTAATGGTATCGGCAAGATACGTTTTCTTGTCAAACGGAACCTCTTTCGTGGAAACATTTCCGCCCGAACGTATTTCCACCTTGAGTTTCCCGTTCTCGACTTTCCCGTCGAAAAACTGGCGGTGGTTGAGCATCTTCTGCACGTATGAAAAACGCTGGAGCTGGAAAGTGGTGTTGAGGAAATAGGTTTGGCTGGAGGACATGTCCTGCGTAGTTCCCTGCACCTCCAATCTCATCACCGTCTTAGTTGTAACCTTGTAGCCGTCCGACAGCTCTTCCACGTTCCTGTACGCAAATCCTATCTTGTCTCCGAACGCCGTTACCTCCATCCACTGCTCGGATATGATCCCCGCCGCAACGTTCTGGCATAAAACGACAGCGAGGAAAATCGCCGAAAGAAACGCGTTAACGCTAAATTTTGTCCGCATGATATTTCTGTATGGAAACAACTTCCATTTCTCCTTCCTGTACTGACAGTATAGCGCGGGCGAACGCTTTTCCGCCCGCTATTGTTGTGGCGTACGGTATTCCAAGCTGAAGAGCTGTTCGCCTGATGGAATAGGAATCCTTGATAGCCTGCTTTCCGAAGGTCGTATTGACGACTATATCCACACCCTGCGCCAGCATTTTATCGACTATATGCGGAGGCCCTTCCTTGACCTTCTTGACCATTTCAACTTCCAGCCCTTCCGCTTTCAGAAGAGCCGCCGTTCCTTTCGTCGCCAGCAAACGGAATCCCGCCCTGTCGAATTTTCTGGCTATTTTAATTGCTTCGGGCCTATCCCGCTCGGCAACCGATATGAACAGGTTGCCGCTTTTCGGCAGGATAGACCCACTGGCCGAAACGGCGCGGGCGAATGCGTGCTCGAAATCGGTATCGATTCCCATCACCTCGCCGGTCGATTTCATTTCCGGGCCGAGTATCAGATCGACATTGGGAAATTTGATAAACGGGAAAACGGACTCCTTTACCGAAACATGTTTCGGAATCACCTGTTCGGTAAAACCGAGGTCTTCAAGTTTTTCACCAGCCATTACGCGCGCGGCAAGTTTCGCGAGCGGTATTCCGATAGCCTTAGAAACAAATGGAACTGACCGCGACGCCCGCGGATTGACTTCCAGCACATAGATGTTCCCTTCCTTCACGGCGAACTGGATATTTATCAGCCCTACCACGCCGAGCTCGCCTGCGAGTTGGCGCGTCTGCTCGCAGATATCGTCAACGATTTTTTTCGGCAGGGTGCGAGGCGGGAGAGAGCAGGCGCTGTCGCCGGAATGAATGCCGGCTTCTTCTATATGTTCCATCACGCCGCCGATGACCGTTATATCGCCGTCGCTTACGGCATCGACATCAACTTCTATGCTGTTTTCGAGGAAGCGGTCAATGAGTACCGGATGCTCGTCCGAAACGTCCACAGCCTCCTCCATGTACCGGAGCAGGTCAGTTTCATCGTAAACGGTTTCCATCGCCCGCCCGCCCAGTACGTAAGAAGGGCGCACCACCACCGGGTAGCCTATTTTTTTGCAGATTTCGACCGCCTGCTGTATGGACATGGCCGTGTCGTTCACCGGCTGTCTGAGGCCCCGCGCGCGAAGAACTTCCTGGAAGCGTTTGCGGTCTTCGGCGCGGTCTATCGCGTCCGGCGTGGTGCCTATTATCGGTACGCCGGCTTTTTCGAGAGCCACGCAGAGTTTAAGCGGAGTCTGCCCGCCGAACTGCACTATCACGCCGTCCGGCTGTTCGACGTGGATTATTTCCATCACGTCTTCAAGTGTTACAGGTTCGAAATAGAGCCGGTCGGAAGTATCGTAATCGGTGCTGACCGTTTCGGGATTGCAGTTGACCATTATCGTTTCGTAACCGGCTTCCTTGAGGGCGAAAACGCCGTGCACACAGCAGTAATCGAATTCCAGGCCCTGTCCTATCCGGTTGGGGCCTCCGCCGAGTATCATGATTTTTTTCTTTTTGGTGGGGCGGGCTTCGCACTCCTCTTCGTACGTCGAGTAGAGATACGGCGTCTGCGCTTCGAACTCCGCCGCGCATGTGTCGATCCGTTTGAATACCGGCCGGATGCCGAGCGAAACCCGTTTTTCGCGGACGTCCGCTTCGGAGCAGTCGCAGAGTTCGGCCAGCCTTTTGTCCGAAAACCCCAGCTGTTTCAACTCAAGCAGTTTTTCTCTGCCGTCGGGAAGAGATTTTCCGCAAATTTCTTTTTCCGCTTCGACTATCTGAAGAAGCTGGTCAAGGAACCACGGATCGACGGCGGTGGTTTTATATATTCGTTCAATTGTCCATCCTCTCCGAAAAGCTTCGGCTATAAGAAAAACCCGCTCCCGCACCGGCGTTCCAAGTTTTTCGCCCAATGCTTCGTCGGTAATATCGATGTTGTCCAGTCCGTAGCAATCGGTTTCAAGCGAACGGAGCGCTTTCTGGAAGGACTCCTTGAATGTTCTGCCTATCGCCATCACCTCGCCGACCGATTTCATCTGCGGCGTAAGGGTCATATCCGTGGTGGGGAATTTTTCGAACGTGAAACGGGGTATTTTCACGACGCAGTAATCGAGAGTCGGCTCGAAAGAAGCCGGCGTTTCTTTTGTGATGTCGTTGGGTATCTCATCAAGCGTGTAGCCGATGGCCAGCTTGGCCGCTATTTTCGCTATGGGGAATCCCGTTGCCTTGGAAGCCAGCGCGGAGGAGCGGGAAACGCGCGGGTTCATCTCGATTATCATCAACTCGCCAGTTTCGGGCGATACGGCGAACTGTATGTTCGACCCGCCGGTATCCACCCCGATTTTTCGGATTATGGCGATAGCGGCGTTCCTCATTATCTGGTATTCGCGGTCGGTAAGCGTTTGCGCGGGCGCAACCGTTATGCTGTCGCCGGTATGGACTCCCATCGGGTCGAGGTTTTCTATGGAACAGACAATCACCACATTGTCGTTGGCGTCCCGCATCACTTCAAGCTCGAACTCTTTCCAGCCAAGAAGCGACTGCTCTATCATCACCTGGCTCGCCGGGCTTTGCGAAAGGCCCCACTTGACCTTTTCAATAAATTCCTCTTTCGTACGCGCCACCCCGCCGCCTCCGCCGCCGAGCGTGAACGAAGGGCGGATAATCGCAGGCAGGCCTACCGCCTCGAAACCGGCCATGCCGGAGGCCAGCGAATCGGCTATACAGCTTACAGGCACCTTCAGCCCTATTTCCGCCATGCACTCCTTGAAACGCTCCCTGCTTTCGGCGCGTTTGATCGCTTCCGGGTCGGCGCCGATCATTTCCACCCCGTATTTTTCCAGAACGCCGGATTCGGCCAGCTCCATGGAGAGGTTCAGGCCAGTCTGCCCGCCTACCGTCGGCAGTAGAACGTCCGGCCTTTCTTTGGCGATTATTTTTTCAAGCATTTCGGCGGTGAGCGGTTCTATGTAAGTGCTGTCGGCGAATTCCGGGTCGGTCATTATCGTGGCCGGGTTGGAATTGGCCAGAATAACCCTCAAACCTTCTTCCTTGAGCGCCTTGGCCGCCTGCGTGCCGGAGTAGTCGAACTCGCACGCCTGCCCGATTACAATCGGCCCGGCGCCGATTATCAGCACAGATTTTATATCGTCTCTTTTAGGCATTTCTTTTGAAACTGTAAATACGTTCAAGGGCTATATTCCGCGACCGGCGCCATCGCAACTGCATTTCGGCCAGCTTGAGAAAGAAATCGGGGGTGATATATTTTCTTCCTTTGCGCTTTATCTCTTTTCGGACGGAACGCAGAGCCGCTTTGGGATGAAGGCAGTGGGTATAGGAGAAAAAGCAGGCTCCATCCATTTCAATTATCCTGCTTTCCAGCAGGTCGTCCGGTTCCAGAATGTCGTCGGTTGTTATGTAACCGGTTTTTCTGTGAATGATGTCCCGCACTTTCACCACTTTTCCCCGCCGTTCTTTTACGACAAAAAGCGAGTGGGTATGGCCGGCCAGAGCGGAGAGAATTTCCTTTTCCGCGGGAGAGGCTGTGCTTTCCCGGCTTTCGGCGAAACTTTTGAAAATAATTCCCTGCTCCCAGGAGAGAGGCATGAAATCGAAAATGAACCATTCCAGAAAACTGTTCGTTCTCTGAATATAGTCGGAGTCGTCTTCAAAAGTTCGGCCGACTCTTTCACCGTAATAGCTCCGGGCTTCTTCCAGAAGGCCTGCGTTGCGAGTGTCCGAGGCGAACCGAAAAAGCGTTTCCAGTCCTTTCCGGATGTCGGCCAACCGTTCCTCGCATGGTTTCCACCGGTTTCTGAATGCGGAAATCATGCCGCCCCTCTTTTCATAAGTTCGACAAACTGGTCGAAATGGCCGGTGGTATCCTGCGGGCCGGGGGAGGCTTCGGGGTGGTACTGCACGGAAAAAGCCGGATACTTCCGATGCCGAACGCCTTCCACGGTGTCGTCGTACAGGCTGTAATGGGTCAGCTCCAGCTCTTCCGGCAGGCCGTCCCGGCTCACGGCGAACCCGTGGTTCTGGGACGTTATCCGCACAATCTTGCCGGCGGGAATATCCATAACCGGATGATTGATGCCGCGATGCCCGAACTTCAGCTTAAAAGTAGTCGCGCCAAGCGCAAGGCAGAGAATCTGGTGCCCAAGGCAGATGCCGAAAATCGGGAGTTTTCCAAGAAGGGTGTTAATGGTGTCCTGAACAACGGGGACGGGGTCCGGGTCGCCCGGGCCGTTGGAAAGAAAAAGCCCGTCCGGTTTTGCCGCCATAATCTCTTCGGCGGGAGTGAACGCCGGGAAAATCGTAACGCGGCAGTCCCGCTCGCAAAGATGGCGGAGGATGTTCCGTTTTACGCCAAGGTCTATAACAGCCACGTGATATTTACCGGAGGACGGCTTGCCGAAACCTTCTCCCAGCCTCCACAGCCCCTCGCGGAACTCCGTCTTTTCGCGGGATGTAACGTAACTGACCATATTCATCCCCTTCATAGGCGTCATGCCTTTGGCTTTCGCTATAGTGCAGGAGGTTGACCCGCAGGTTGTGGATATAACGCCGCTCATCGCACCCGCGCTTCGGATATGCCGGGTAAGGGCGCGGGTATCGATGCCGGTTATGGCTACTATTCCCTGCTCGGCGAGATATTCTTCAAGACCTTTTTCCGAGCGGAAGTTGCCGGCTATCCTGCTCGGTTCCTTTATCACGAATCCCTTTACCTGTATTTTGCCGGACTCTTCATCCTCGGTATTCACGCCGTAATTGCCTATGAGAGGCGAAGTCATAACGACTATCTGGCCGTAGTAGGAAGGGTCGGTTAAAACCTCCTGATATCCGCTCATGGAGGTGTTGAAAACAACTTCACCGCCGACCTCGCCCTGAGCGCCGAAAGTTTTACCTGTGAAGATTCTCCCGTCTTCGAGCGCCAGTACAGCCTTCACAGCTTCTCCGGGTTGAAGACGACGCGCCCGCCGACGATTGTTAAAAGATTTTTTCCTTTAAGCGTCCATCCCCTGAACGGGCTGTTTTTACCTTTGCTGAAAAATTCATCCGGCTCCACTTTCCACTCCCTTTCCTGGTCGAAAACGGCGATATCGGCCGGAGCCCCTTTCTTCAGGCTCCCCCCCGGCAGGTTGAAGATGCGGGCGGGCCTGTTAGTCAGCAGGGAAATCATTCCAGTAAGACTTATCACCCCTTCTTCGACGAGTTTCAGCGAAAGGCCGAGCGCCGTTTCCAGCCCTACCACGCCGAAAGGGGCCTTATCGATTTCCATCTCCTTTTCCCACGCGGCGTGGGGGGCGTGGTCGGTGGCGATGCAGTCTATAGTGCCGTCTTTCAGCCCTTCCTTTACCGCCCGAACATCATCCTCCGCCCGCAGGGGAGGGCTCATCTTGAAATCGGGGTCGAAATTTTCGAGCTCTTTTTCCGTCAGCGTAAAATGATGCGGAGTAACTTCGCAGGTTACCTTGATACCTTTCGCCTTCGCCGCGCGAACCGCTTCCACGGCGCCTTTGGTCGAGATGTGCGCTATATGAACCGGCAGGGATATGTATTCCGAAATAACTATATTTCTTACGGCGATAGAATCTTCCGCAGTGGCCGGCATTCCCTTAATGCCGAACCGCGCCGAAACTTCACCTTCGTTAATCGCGCCGCCTTTGGCGGAGGAATCTTCGCAATGCTCGACGACCGTAAGGCCGAACATAGAGCCGTATTCCATGGCGCTCCTGACGAGCCGGGGGTTAAGCACGCAACGGCCGTCGTCGGAAAGGGCCACGGCGCCGGCTTTTTTCATCTCGCCGATTTCCGCCAGTTCCTGCCCGTCGAGATTCTTGCTTACCGCGCCGACGGGATATACCCGCGCCAGAGCCGCCTTGCGAGCTTTTTCTACAATCAGGGAGGTAACCGTACCGTTATCGTTGGCCGGTTGCGTATTGGCCATGCAACAGACAGACGCGAATCCGCCCGCCACAGCCGCCCGCGCGCCGGTTTCAATCGTTTCCTTGTATTCATGGCCGGGTTCGCGGAAATGAACGTGCAGGTCTATAAACCCGGGCGCAACAATCAGTCCCTTCGCGTCTATCACGCGCGCGCCTTTTGCTTCGATATTCGGCTCGATGGCGGCTATTTTGCCTTCTTCCATGAGGATGTCCATCAGGCCGTCAATGCCGGACGCCGGGTCGATCAATCGGCCGCCCTTGATAAGAATTCCGCTCATCCTTCCCCTACGCAAAGCAGGTAAAGCGCCGCCATTCTCATGGCCACGCCGTGCGTTACCTGATAAAGAATCAAAGAATACGGCCCGTCGGCCACTTCGGCCGATATCTCAACGCCTCGGTTGATTGGGCCGGGGTGCATTATTATGACGTCCTTTTTAGCTTTTTCCATGACTTTAGGCGTAAGGCAGAAATACTCGGCATATTCCCGCAGTGACGGAAAAAGCCCCTGCGCCATCCGTTCCTGCTGGATGCGCAACATCATGATTACATCGGCGTCTGCCACCGCTTCTTCTATGCTGTGGGTGACGCGCGCGCCGAAAACTTCGCTCCGTTTCGGCAGAAGAGTGGGCGGAGCGCAAAGGGTGATATCGGCCTTGAGGCGGGAGAGCGCGTTGATGTCCGACCGCGCCACCCGCGAATGAAGAATATCCCCCACAATCGATACCTTCAGATTCTCAAACCTCTTTTTGTGCATATGAATGGTCATCAGGTCGAGCAGGGCCTGCGTCGGGTGGGCATGCGCGCCGTCGCCACCGTTGATAACGGAACAGCCCGCTATTTGCGAAGCGTATAGAGCCGCGCCGGGCGACGAGTGGCGGACGACGATAACGTCCGGCCTCATCGCGGCGATGTTGAGAACAGTATCCTTAAACGTCTCGCCTTTGGAGACCGATGACGCCTGAACGGATATGTTTATCACATCCGCCGAAAGCCGTTTGCCCGCTATCTCGAAGGATGTTCTGGTGCGGGTGGACGGCTCGAAGAAAAGGTTCACCACCGTTTTCCCTCGAAGCGTCGGAACCTTTTTTATCTCCCGCTCGGAGATTTCGAGGAACCGCTCAGCGGTGTTTATGAGCCCCATGATTTCATCGGTGGAGAGGTCGGCTATCCGCAGAAGATGCCTGCCGGAAAGTTTCAGGCTATTCACTATCGCCTTCCATAAGGAGCGCGCCGTCTTGGCCGTCTATCTCTTCGATAAGCACCTGCACCCGCTGGCCGCGCGAGGTGGGGATGTTCTTGCCTACGTAATCGGCCCTGATTGGAAGCTCCCGGTGCCCTCGGTCGAGCAGGACGGCAAGCTGGATGCGCGCCGGACGGCCGTAGTCTATAAGATGGTCTACGGCGGCCCGTATCGAACGGCCGGTGAAAAGAACGTCGTCAACCAGTATCACCGTTTTGTCGGCGAGGTCGGCGGGGAGATTGGTTTTAGCGGCGTTGAGAGCGGCGCCTTTTTGCGATATGTCGTCCCGGTAAAAAGTGGTGTCTATTTCGCCCACCGGCACGTCTATGGAAGCTATCTCACTGATTTTCTTGGCTAATCTTTGGGATATCGGAACTCCCCGCGTATGGATGCCTACGATAACGATTGAGGAAGTATCGGGGTTTTTCTCGGCTATTTCGTGTGAGATGCGGGTGAGCGCCCGGCCTGTTTCCTCGGCCGTGAGAATGATTTTGCCTTCGGGCTGGTTCATTCGCCCACCCCGTTTGGACGGGATTTTTTCATTTTTCGTCTCCT
>JAJRYM010000097.1 GCA_024275775.1 Nitrospirota bacterium | reverse complement strand
TCGTAAAGATAGCCGCGCCAGTCTATCGAGATAGTGTTCCGGCACATCACGTTGTGCGCGGCCGTGGGGTTGTAGGCGTCCACGAGCCGTTTCATGTACGAATCGAAGTTGCGCGTCCGCTGTAGGTAGTCGGCGAATCTCCCTATCGGCATGTTGAATATGGTGAAAAGCGAGGTGAACTCTATGTCGAACCGTTTGCGCAGTTCCCTTTTGAAATCGATTTCGAGGGTAGCCTGCGGGGGCGGGAAATAGATGCCGGACGGGTTGTACACGAGGTCCAGCTCCAGCCTCGAATCGGCCATGCCGTAGCCGAGGTCGTTTAGTTTTTTGAGAACTTTTATAGATTTCTCGAACGTGCCTCTGCCGCGCGTTCGGTCGGTCTCTTCCTTTCGGAAATAGGGGAGCGACGCCACAACGGCCGTACCGGTTTTTTTATAAAATTCCGGAAGGTCTTCGTATCCTTTTTCAAGGCAGATGGTGAGGTTGCATCGAGTGAGTACCTTTTTTCCCATTTCTCTCGCCCGCTCCACGATATGCCTGTAGCGCGGATGCATTTCCGGCGCGCCTCCGGTTATATCGACAAGCGGTATGTCGCTTCGTTCAAGCAGGCTTATACATTCTTCTACAATATCATCCGGCATCAGTTCCGTTCTTTTCGGCCCGGCGCTAACGTGGCAATGTTTGCAGGCCTGATTGCACAGTTTTCCCAAATTCATCTGGAAAATTTCGATGCCGATGGCGCGGAAAGGGAGGAGTCCGCTTCTCTTGAGCGATTCTTCGAACGGGACGATATTTTCTGTCATAACTAAAAGCTTATTTTATCAGCGCTGTTTCTCATTTGCACCCCGTGAACCAGCGATGCCCCGCCGCGGATGGCCACAGCCACATGTATGGCCTCCGTCATTTGTTCCTTATTGGAACCTTTTTCGAGGCAGTCTTTCGTGTACGCGTCTATGCAGTAGGGGCATTGCACCGCGTGAGCCACCGCCAGAGCGATGAGCGATTTTTCGCGGGCTGTAAGCGCGCCTTCCTCGAAAACCTTGCCGTAGTAGGAGAAAAACGCCTTGCCGAGTTCCGGCGCGTCTTTGGCCATGTCCGGGAATTTCGCCAGGTCTTCAGGATTGTAATAGGTTTCCATTTCTCTACCCCTCCACAGTTTTGACGAGATGATTCACGCTTCCAGCACCGGAAAAGCATAGCAGATTTCGCGCCATGGGAAAACGGCCGGAAAACTTCCTCGGTCTTTCCGGCCGGCATCCACAGTTGTCCTACAGTATGTTTTTGCGAAAACTATTTTCCGCACGGGTTGCACGGGTTCATCGCGGCTTTTTTTGTCTTTGTGCCGGATGTTGTAGGCCCGTGATACTTCCTGACGTAGTCGGAATAGAAAACCGCCATGGCGGTCATCTTATAGGAACCGAATTCAAACGGCGTTCCGTCAATAGGATTCATGATGCAGAAATTTATCATCTGGTCGAGCGTCATTACATCTTTAGGCATATCGACGTAATGCGGCCATCTCCATGTATTAAACCTGTCCAGGTTCAGGCTTTCGTGGTCCTCGTGGCAGGTCATGCAGGCAAGGCCGCTTTCGCCCAGATTTTCGTCGTTCCACAGTTTTTCTCCCAGCGCCAGCAGTTCTTTCCGGCTCTTAAAATGCTCGCTTCTTATCGGTTTTATATCGGCCTGATTGCACGGGTTGCAGGGATTGCACGGGTTAGACATCTTTGTATTGCACGGGTTGCATGGGTTCATCTTTTTCATCCGCTTCATGTTGCATGGATTGCACGGGTTGCACGGGTTGGACATCTTTTTATTGCACGGATTACATGGATTTTCCGTATAGCACGGGTTGCAGGGGTTCCATGCTCCTTTTCCACACGGGTTGCATGGATTGGACATCTTTTTATTGCACGGATTACAGGGGTTCATCCGCTTCGCGTTACACGGATTACATGGGTTGGGTATTTTTTTACTACAGGGGTTACAGGGGTTCATCCCCTCGGCATGCGCCGCCGTGACGCCGGGTACCGCCAGCAGAAAAAGACCCAGTATCACGTAAAGAAAGAGTTTTTTATTCATAAAGCCTCCCAAATGAAAAGTGAAAAATTATCCGTCTCATACTTGCTGAGTGGCAGAGGTGCCACCTATTTTACACTGGAAGGTAAATTTTATTCTAAAAAGGCAGGCCGTGGCGGACGGGAAACCTAGCAACAGGCGCCGGACGGGTTGCCGTTAGAGTCTCCGGCGGTTTGCGGAGCGCAGTCGAAAAGCCCGTAATGGACGCTTCTGTCTCCCGACAGGTTGAAATGACCGGAGTAGCGGGTTTCCTGAATCATTGAGGCCGTGTTGCCGCAGACGGCCATCGGTTTTCCTGCGATGAAGATGTGGTGGTCGTCCAGCGCGAAACTGTGCGGATTTTCTGGAATAGTGCCTAAATATACGGCAGTCTGGCCAAAATCTTCGCATCGGTCTTCCATATCGGCCAGCTTGAAAGCGCGTACGGTTATCGATGAGAAATTGATCATGCCGGCTTTGGCGGCGACTTCCGAATCTTCCAGCGTAAGGGCGGATTTGGACAGAATGCGCACGTCCGGGCATCCCACGCCGGCCATCATCCGCCTGAAATCTTCCGTATATAGCGCGCCGCCGAGACATTCCCCCAGCAGTACGGGGTCTCGTGAAAGTTCATGCGGGATGCGCCTGTCCGCGAAAATATCGGAAAATAAAAGCTCCCCGCCCGGTTTCAGCGTCCGGAATATTTCGGAAAAAACGGCCGGTTTGTCCGGCGAAAGGTTGATGACGCAGTTCGAGACGACCACGTCAACCGATTCGTTTTCAATGCCGATGCTTTTCAGGTCTTCTATGTATCCTTTAATGAAGGTTGTGTTCGGCTCGTCAAACCCGAACGCCCGCGCGTGATAACCAACATGACGGCGCGCGGTTTCCAGTTGTTCATCGGTCATATCAACCCCGATAATTCGGCCTTTGGGCCCGGCGAGTTTCGACATGATAAAACAGTCCCTACCGGTTCCGCAACCGAGGTCGAGCACGGTTTTACCCTCAATTTCCGGCGGTATGGGGGAGCCGCATCCGTAAAACTTTTCCTCCACCTCCGGATGAATCATTTTGCGGATTTCCTTAAGATGTCGAGGCATGCCGTTGGAATCGCAACAGGCGGAGGTTTTCAGGTCATCTTTGCTCTCTAAAATTTTCCCGTAATATTCTTTTACGATATCCGATGCTGATGAATCCATTTTCAAAATCCTAAAAATTTCCCTTGTGTAGGGAGGTTTTTATTCGACATTCTTAATTTTGTGAGGATAATCAGAGTTTGATTACAATGCAAGTATTGGTTCCAGGCTATATAATAAATGCTTATTTTGTGGAGCTTGCCGACATATGGCGAGGCCGGCGATAGGCGGCGTCTCCGGCGCCGGTCGTTTCCGCGCAAGTAATAAAGAGGTTTGAAGCTGTAACGAGATGGGCAAAGAGTACGATCCTGCACAATTCCGGTCGAAAGATTTCGTAGAGCGGATAAGAGCGCGGGAGCACAAGGCTATAGAGGCTCTTGTTAAAGCGTACAATAAACATCTGTTTTACGCCGCTCTGGGGCTGGGATTCGATGCCAACGGCGCTGAGGAACTGGCCCAGAACGTATGGGATACTTTTTTTGAGATAGCTCCGAAATTTGAAGGGCGTTCCCATATAAGAACGTTTCTGTTCGGCATTCTCTACAACAAATCGTCCGAACTGCGCCGTGAACATAAAAAACATAACAGTCACGATTCCCTCGATTCTCTTCTGGATAAACAGTATTCCAAGGACGGCAACTGGATAACCCCCCCCATTGACCCCGAAACGCTTCTCCTCGCCCTTGAAACAAGGAAACTGATAGAAGACTGTCTTGAAACTATCCCCCAAAAGCAGAAAATGGCGTTTTTTCTGAAGGAAATGGAAGGGGAAACCACGGCCGGCATCTGTAATATCATGGATGTAACGGCCACTAACCTCGGAGTCCTTTTATATCGAGCCAAAAGTCGGCTCCGCGGATGTCTGGAAAAGAAAGTGAAGGGAAATGATAACGATTAACTGCAGGGAAGTGGCAAGGATCCTCCATTCGGGAGAGGAGCTTTCCCGATTGATGAAAATGCGGCTGGCCCTGCACGTCTTCTGGTGCAGGAACTGCTCCGCCATGCTGAAGCAGATGAAAATCATCAAGCTGAAGTTTAGGCAACTGCTTGTCCGGAAGGCCGACGTCGTGCAGATGGAAAAGGTAGAAAAAGAGGCCATAGAGAAACTAAAGAAAAAATTTCCTGAATGATTCTTTAGCCAGCTAACCTTTTAATTCTTTAATTTTTCGCTATTCTCCCGGTTGCGCGCCGCAAATAGCGCGCCCCTGCCCTGGTAGGGAAAGGCGGGGAATCGGGCAGGGGGCGCGGTCAGGCTAGTAAAAAACTACATCCGTTTGTTGCATGGGTTGCACGGATTCATCTTCTTCATCTGTTTGTTACACGGATTGCATGGATTCATCTTATGCATCTTCTTCGCGTTGCACGGATTGCATGGATTCATCTTGTGCATCTGCTTTGCGTTGCATGGATTGCACGGATTGGCTGTTTTTCCGTAGCCTTTGTCCCACTTCTTCTGTCCGCACGGATTGCATGGGTTCGCCATTTTTTTATTACACGGGTTGCACGGATTGGACATCTTTGCATTACATGGATTGACAGCTTTGCCTGATGTATGCTCATACCCGCCGCTGGCACAGGCGGATATTCCGAACATAACCACAAGGAAAAGAACCGGAAAAATTTTTCGAATTTTCATTTATAACCTCCCGCCAAAGTTAAACAATATTGTTTCTTCATGCCTTTTTGTGCGAAGCACGGTCTGAATGTTACAGTCGGGCGGAAATTTTCCGTCTATAGATATGAAAGGAAAGGGCGGGGTTTTTTAGAAAATACCTTTTTTACGCAGAAAATCTATTCCGTTTCCGGCTCCTTCGGTGGCAACTCTTCCGTTGAGTTCCATTACGCGAATGGTGTTCGGCTTGAGGTAGCGCCTGATCATATCGAAATCCACCTCGCCGCTCCCCGGCTCGTTATGGTCGTTGTATCCCTTTTGAACGTCATGCAGATGAATTCCGATAAGGTTTTGCTCAAAAGTTTTCAGCAACAGTTCATGCGAAATTCTGAAAAGTGTCTCTTGAGTGTGGGCATGGCCGGTGTCGTGCCAGTAAAAAATCCGTCCGCCATCGAATTTTTGGAAGATATCTTTAAATTCTTCGATGTTCGGCATTTCGCAAAGGTAGTAACGGTTTTCAAACCCGATGTCGATTTTTCTTTTTTCCGCTTCGCCGTTTATAGCGTCGATGCTTTTCAGCAGTGACTGCAAATGTTTTCCGGCGAGGCCGGCGCGTTCAATCAAGGCCTGATGCAGATCTGTTTTCGCCCACGCCGCTTCCAATTTGCCTGTATCGTAACAGTTCATCATCCGGCGGATCGGCTCCACCATCGGTATTTTTCCGCCATGCACCACAACCGCTTTCGCGCCCGCTTCCTCCGCCATTCGGATCGTCTCTTCAACATCTTTGACGGCCTGAAGACGCTTGTCCTCATCCAGGCTGTTCAGGTGGCTTCCATCCCCGCCGCGCCCCGGGCAGACGGCATGGACAGAGGTAATGCCTACTCCCCATTCCTCCTTGTTGCGAAGAATGTCGCCGCAAACCTCGCTGGACAGCCTGTATTCAAGTTCCAGGCGCGAGATTCCCGTTTTTTTGATTGCTTCAACCAGTTCGCGGCCGTCCTTGATTTTTGACGACAGCCACGATGTGGAAACAGCGCATACGGTCAAAATAAATTTCCTTTCAGGCTATTTGCAAACCAACTCCCCCCCAGCTGGTATATGATTACATCATAACCTCTTAATACTACTAAAAAAGCAAATTTATTACACTATAGAAACATGGGCTGGATGATTTGGGCAGGAATAATATAAAATCATTCGTAACCTTCATTAGATTACAGAAAGAGAGACTGCGCAAATGCCTGAAGAAAAATTTAATTCGCTGGGCCGGTTTTTAAAACAAACCTTCGGCGAACCTGTTCGTAGAATCAACGTAATTATCCCCGGCAGGGAGTTGAATCCGTGGAACAAGGAGCCGGGCTACGCGCTTAATCTCGGCGGGCCGCTTGAACCGCCGCCTGCCGACGCTCCTGTACTGCCCGTTGAGGAGCAGATAAGAGAGGCCAAGGAAAGAATCAGGCAGAAATACCGCTTCGGCAAACATATCGTGCATTTTCGAACCGGTTCCGGCGATTTGGTCAACCTGGAGACGTTGCGCGAAATTATCGACAATATGATGCGAGACGACGAAATAATAGGGCTCAATATTACCGTGCGGATAAACTGTTTTGACGATAATCTTATAAACTTCCTTGCCGATATCTCCCGCCATATCTACATCTGGGTGGAAACCGGCATCCATACCATTCATGACGTTACTCTTGAAAAGTTCGGGATAGATATTTCCCATAGCCGCCAGCTCGAGCTACTGGAAAAGCTGATGTCGAAAAAGTTAAGGGTATCGGGACATTTCGTGCTGGGCCTTCCGGGCGAAACTAACGAAATGATGCGGCAGACGATGAGAAAAGCCTCTCAAATGCTGATGCAGGGGGTGAACATCCAACATTTCTATCTTTTGAAACAGTCGCCGCTGGTCGAGGAATACCGGCGCGGAGAGATAAAGCTTCCTGAAATGAATGAGTATGTTTCGCTGGCGGCCGATTTCATAGAGCTTATGCACCCCTCTATCGTGTTAAGGAGAATCGTGGGCGCGGCCCGGCCGGAGCATCTTCTCGCCCCTGAATGGACGTTGCTCACAAACGACGTCGTAAACGCCATCATCGGGGAGCTTGAAAAACGGAACAGCTTTCAGGGAAGCAGGAACCCGGAGGGAATGCCTCTTGCTGAAAAGAAACCGGAAGAGCCGGTAACGCAGGAAGCTGTGCAGGATGAATGAATTTGCGGGAGTCGGAAAGATGCTTGTGTTTTCGCTTTTCGGGAGAAAGTGATAAGGATACTGCCGTTTTTCCTGGCTGTTGTTTTCGCCGTAACGCCAAGCCAAGCGGCCTCCGTTTCGGAAGAACTGCATCTGCTGTTAGGCGAATCCAAAGCATCGGTAACCGTTTCGTCATCAGGTCCGATGCAGGTAAGCTCTCTGCAGAACGGGGCGCCGCTTCTTTCTACTGAAGCCGGCAGTCTGGAAATAAAAAATAGAGTCGGAAAACTGGATATCAACGGCCTCTCCTTTCCGCTGGAGCCGGTAAGGGTGGATGCGGGCAATAAGGTTTTCTCATTCCTCGGATACAGGTATCGGGGGTACATGGTGGTGTACCCGGCCGAAGGAAACGAGCTGGAAGCGGTAAACCGCGTGAATCTGGAAACGTATCTCAAAGGCGTGCTACCGGCCGAAATGCCGTCCAAGTGGCCGATGGCGGCGCTAAAGGCGCAGGCGGTCGCCGCCAGAACCTACGCTCTTTACCAGATGGCGCAAAACGATAACGGCCGTTTCCACATGCTTTCCAATACGATAGACCAGGTTTACACCGGCATAAATGCGTTTAACGAAAGAACGAACAAAGCCGTAGATGAAACAAATGGGCTGGTTCTCACATACGAAAACCGCGTAATCAAAGCCTATTACCATTCAACAAGCGGCTCCCGCACGGAAGACAACGAAGAGGTGTTCCCGGAAGGCAAACTTCCCTATCTCAAAAGCGTAACCTGCCGGTACGACGGAGAATCGCCTCATAATCGCTGGCGTTACGCGCTCACGCTTGAAGAGATAAGCGACAGGCTGGCCAAGGCCGGATTCGAGTTCGGGAAAATCGGCGGCATCTCCATAAAAAGTTTCACCCGCTCCGGCAGGGCAAGAGAAATAGCCGTTAAAACCGTCGCCGGGCGGGAGATTATAAAAGCTACGGAATTCAGAAAAGCGCTCTCTCCCGTAAAAATAAAAAGCACATGGTTTCGTCTGCGAATGTCGGGCGATACCGTTACGTTTAAAGGGAGAGGATTCGGTCACGGCGTCGGCATGTGCCAGTGGGGCGCGCACGGCATGGCTGAAAAGAGGTTCGATTTCCGCCAAATCCTGTCCCATTACTATCCCGGCACGAAGCTTAAACCTGTTGCGTCTCTTACGGAGGAGTAGCCCATGTCAAACAAACTTTCCGATTACCGCTTCGACCTGCCGAAAGAGAGCATCGCGCTTTACCCGGCGGACAGAAGGGACGATTCCCGCCTGATGATGCTTAACAGGCATACCGGCGAAATTTCCCATTGCCGGTTCCGGGAGCTTCCGAGGTTCCTATCGCAAGGGGACGCGCTGGTTATCAATAACACCCGCGTGATACCGGCAAGGATGCAGGGGCGAACGGAAAAGGGAGCCGATATCGAATTTCTGTTTGTCGAATGGACGGGGCCGTTCAGCGCGAAAGGGATGGTAAAAGGGCTACGCAAACTTAAACCCGGCATGGAGGTCGATTTCGGCGGCGGGCTTATCGGCGTCTTCATCGAAAGGGAAGTGGATTTCGGCGTTTTTCGGCTGATTCTGCCGGACGACATCGAGTTCGACGACTGGCTGGAAAGAAACGGCCGCATTCCTCTGCCTCCCTATATAGGCAGGGAGGATGAGGAAACCGACAGACAGCGCTATCAAACGGTTTTCGCCGAACAGAACGGCTCGTGCGCGGCGCCGACGGCCGGCCTGCATTTTACGGAGAATCTGTTGGATGAAATTCGGTCGGCAGGCGTCGATATATTAAAAGTCTGCCTGCACGTCGGGCCGGGTACTTTCCGCCCGGTAACCGAAAGCGATATACGCAGGCATGAGATGGACGGCGAACAGGCGGAAGTTTCCGACGAGGTTTTTGAAAAACTTATTGAAACGAGGGAGCGCGGCGGAAAAGTGATAGCCGTTGGAAGCACGGTGGTGAGAGCGCTGGAGACGGCCGTTGTAAAAGGCGGAGGGTTCGCCGATAAAACATCCCTTTTCATCCGGCCGGGGTTTCGGTTTCTCATGATGGACGGGATGGTTACCAACTTTCATCTGCCGGAATCGTCTCTCCTTATGCTGGTATCGGCTTTCGCGGGCAGGGAGAACGTTATGCAAGCTTACGGGGAAGCGGTTAAAAAAGGTTACCGTTTTTATTCCTACGGCGACGCGATGCTTATCCTCTAAAATCCCGATCAGGGTTAGCCGGTTGATGTATTTTATTTTATCTCTTATTCTAGCTTTCATGAACAATCTTGCTAGTGCCGTGGAAAACGGCAATTTCGTAGAAGGGAAAATCTGAATGGGCGGAGACGCTGAAAAGGAAGTTCTCGAAATACTCGCCAAAGCGATGAAGCGGGAAAGCGATTCCGAAAATCTCTACAAACATGCGGCGGAGCTTACAACGCGGAAAGAGGCAAAGGAAATCCTTATGCGGTTGGCGGATGAGGAATCGAAGCATGAAGTGATCGTTCGGGAACTCTACCACCAGACCAAGAAACGGCTGGGATTAAAAATCCTGCACGAGGATGAGCCGGACGGTTAACATCTCGGTCGTCGGGGGAGCGGCGGTCGATGAACAAACGGCCTCGCTTGCCCGCGAAGCCGGCCGTCTTATCGCGCTTAAGGAATGGACGCTCGTTTGCGGGGGGCTTGGCGGAGTGATGGAAGCGGCTTCTCAGGGGGCGCGTGAAAACGGCGGGACGGTGGTCGGCATTCTTCCCGGCTACGAGCATTCGGACGCGAACAAATTCGTTTCCATCGTTATCCCTACCGGCCTCGGCCACGCGAGAAACGCCGTTGTGGCGGCGTCCGC
>JAJRYM010000096.1 GCA_024275775.1 Nitrospirota bacterium | reverse complement strand
TAACGGCTACCGTCCGCAGTTTTATTTCCGTACTACCGACGTTACCGGTTCCGTCACTCTGCCTGAAGGGGTTGAGATGGTTATGCCGGGAGACAACGTGAGCATTAACGCCGAACTGCATACGCCGATAGCGTGTGAAAAAGAACTTCGCTTCGCCATCCGCGAGGGCGGACATACCATCGGCGCGGGCGTGGTAACAGAGATAGTAGAGTAAGCGGGAACTGGAAATGAGAGATATTATTGGATTGCAATGCACTTCCTGCAAGCAGAGAAACTACACAACGACCAGGAACAAAAAATTGCATCAGGAAAAGTTTGAATTTAAAAAATACTGCCGTTTTTGCAGGAAACATACTGTTCATAAGGAGCATAAGGTCTAATAAACCTGTTTTGTGCCGGGAGGCCAGTAGCTCTAACGGTTAGAGCACCGGACTCCAAATCCGGGTGTTGGGGGTTCGAATCCCTCCTGGCCTGCCAAAGCGATTTATGACCGGAGATTGAAATTGGGCGTTAAAAGGAAGAACCCCGTTGCGGACGGGATAAGGTTTGTTAAGGAGGCCAGAAAAGAGCTTCGCAAGGTTTCCTGGCCGACAAGGAAAGAATCGACAGCGATTACGGTTGTGGTGATAATTTCGGTTTTCATCGCCGGGTTTTATCTGGCGGTGGTTGACTGGGGTCTCTCCAGACTTGTGCAACATTTTATAAGGTAAGTAAAGTTGGAATTTAAGTGGTATGTGATTCATTCGTACTCCGGGTACGAGCACAAAGTGAAGCTGGCTGTTGAGGAGCGTTTCGCCCAGCTTGGTCTTTCAGACTACCTCGGGGAGATACTTGTGCCTATGGAAGACGTTAAGGAGTTCCGTAGCGGCAAGCAGAAAGTCGTATCGAGAAAATTTTTTCCGGGATACGTGCTCATTCAGCTCGCTTTTAACGATCAGGTGGTCAACGCCATCAAGGAGCAGGCGCATGTTACCGGGTTTCTGGGCGGGGCAAGCCCCACGCCGCTTCCCGACAGGGAGGTTAAGAGAATACGGGATCAGCTTGCCGGAACCGTGGAGAAACCTCGCCTGAAAGTCGCTTTCAGTGTTGGCGACGCGGTGAGGGTTGTTGACGGGCCGTTTACCCATTTTTCAGGCAAAATTGAGGAAGTAAACCCGGAACGGGGCAAGGTTAAACTGATGGTCTCCATCTTCGGAAGGGCGACTCCGGTTGAACTGGATTTTCCACAGATAGAAAAGGTTTAGGATAATGGCAAAAAAAGAGATATCAGCGTTCATCAAACTTCAGGTGCCTGCCGGACAGGCTAACCCGTCTCCTCCAGTAGGTCCCGCGCTCGGCCAGCACGGCGTGAACATAATGGAATTCTGCAAAGCCTTCAACTCCCAAACGCAGGGCAAGGAAGGTTTAATTATACCGGTTGTGATAACCGTTTACTCCGACAGAAGCTTTAGCTTTATAACAAAATCTCCGCCCGCTTCCATTCTGATTAAAAGGGCCGCGGGCATCGCCAAAGGTTCGGCCGAGCCCAATAAAAACAAGGTCGGCACGGTAACCCGCGCACAGTTGCTGGAAGTAGTGCGGACAAAGCAGAACGATTTGAACGCCGCCAGCGATGACGCGGCTATAAGAATTATCGAAGGAACCGCCCGTAGCATGGGAATTATTGTCGAGGGATAATATGACGCAGATTAGCAAAAAAAGAAAAGAGGCTTTGACCAAAATCGAAACAGGGAAAAAGTATTCCCTCGCAGACGCTGTGGAACTGGCCAGGAACATTAAATCCGCCAAGTTCGACGAAACGGTGGAAATCGCCGTCAATCTCGGCGTTGATCCCACTAAAGCCGACCAGATGGTGAGAGGCTCTGTTGTGCTTCCGGGCGGCACGGGGAAAAATAGTCGTATTCTGGTTTTCGCGAAAGGCGAAAAGGAGATGGAGGCGAAAGAAGCCGGCGCCGACCATGTTGGCGCAGAAGATATGGCTGAAAAAATAAAGGGGGGCTGGCTTGAGTTCGACGTTGCCGTATCAACCCCCGACATGATGGGCCTGGTCGGCAAACTCGGCAAGGTGCTTGGCCCCAGAGGTCTTATGCCTAACCCCAAATCGGGTACTGTGACTTTCGATGTTAAAAAGGCAATCGACGAGATACGAAAGGGGCGGGTTGAGTTTCGAGTGGATAAGGGCGGCGTGATTCACGCCACTATAGGGAAGGCCAGTTTCGACCAGGAAAAGCTTTTGAACAATGCCAAGGCTTTTCTTGAAACCGTGCTTCGCCTTAAACCTTCGGCCGCCAAAGGTACTTATATAAAGGGCATAACTATTTCCACCACCATGGGGCCCGGCCTCATGATTGATGAAGCAGTCACTGCTCTTTCACTTTCATGATCGACTATTGAGTAAGGAAAAGGAAAAGTGCCGACAACAGTAAAAAAAGAAAAAGTAGCGGAAATGAACGAGATGTTCAGCCGCGCCGTAAGCGTGGTGCAGGCTGAGTACAGTGGCATAAAAGCTGTGGATATGGACTCTCTTCGGGCTTCGATGAGGGAAGGCAGTGTTGAATTTCGGGTTGTTAAAAACCGTCTCGCAAAACTCGCTTCTCAGGGCACTTTGGTTGAAGAGCTTTGCGGGAAGCTTACGGGGCCGGTTTCGCTTGCTATCAGTTACGATAACCCTGTATCGGCGGCCAAGCTTGTTGCCGAGTTTTCACAGAAGGAAGCCGCTCTTAAAATTATAGCCGGCATGGTGGAAGGGGAAATCTTCGATGCCAAAGGCGTAATGAAAATCGGCAAACTGCCGCCAAGGCCGGTGTTGTTGGCCATGTTCTTAAGCGCCTTGGCGGGCGGCCCCAGACAATTTTTATACGTATTAAACGGCGTTTTAAGCAAATTTGTTTTTTTGCTTAACGCTTTAAAGGAAAAAAACGAAAACGATCCCGATTTTAAAGGAGAAGATGTAATGGCTGATATTTCCAGTGAGGACATAAAAAACTTTCTTAACAACCTGTCGGTTGTAAAGCTCGTCGAGTTGACGAAGGAGCTCGAAGATGAGTGGGGCGTAACAGCGGCCGCTCCGGTAGCCGCCGCGGCCGCTCCCGACGCGGGCGCCGCCACCGCAGAAGAGGAGCAAACGGAATTCAACGTTGTGCTTTCTGGCCCAGGCGACAAGAAAATACAGGTAATCAAGGCGGTAAGGGAAATCACCGGATTAGGTCTTAAGGAGGCCAAAGGTGTGGTGGACAGCGCTCCGAAAGCAGTAAAGGAAAAAGTAAGCAAAGAAGAAGCCGAGCAGGTTAAGGCCAAGCTTGAAGAAGCCGGCGCGATTGTTGAGATTCAGTAGTCTTTGTTTTCCTCTTTACAGCTGAAAACAGTTTACTGCGTGATGTGCCGGTGCGTCCTGCCCCGGTACGGGTTTGATTTTTTTATGCCAGGAGGCATCTGTTTATGACTACTGAAACTACAGAGTATGTTGCCGGGAAATCCCCGATAACAAGAAGCAGCTTTGCGAAGATTGGAGCTGTGCTGGATATGCCCAATCTTCTGGAAACTCAGCTGAAATCTTTCGAACACCTTATACAGTTCAAAATAAAGCCCGATGAGCGGGAGAGCCGAGGAATAGAAGAGGTTTTTCGCTCGATTTTTCCTATAACGAATTACAAGGAAGACGCGATTCTCGAATACGTCGGCTACGAGCTGGGCATCTGGCATTGCGGTTGCGGCGAGTTTAAAGGGCTCGGCGGGCCGGGCATAGCCTGCGACAGGTGCGGTTCGGAAGTTGTATACAAACAGAAATATTCAATCCAGGACTGCCGTGAAAGAGGAGTAAGCTACGCCGACCCGCTGAAGGTTATCGTGCGGCTTGTTCTCAAGGAAAAGGATGAAGAGACCGGAGAAATGGACATCCGGGAAATAAAGGAGCAGAAGATATACCTCGGAGAGATACCGCTTATGACTCCTTTCGGGACTTTCGTTATCAACGGAACGGAACGGGTTGTCGTAAGCCAGCTTCACCGCTCGCCCGGTGCTTTTTTCATAAAGGAAAAAGGCAAGGGAGTTAAGCTGGGCAGAACAATCTATTCCGCGCGCGTTATTCCTCATAGAGGTTCGTGGCTGGATCTGGAGTTCGATACGAAGGACATATGCCAGGTGCGAATCGATAGGAGAAAGAAATTCCCCTGCACCGTTCTTCTGAAAGCTCTGGGCTATGAGACCAATGAGCTTCTGGAGCATTTCTATGATTTCCAGGTTATAGAATACGAATCTGAAAGCGGGCATTTTTACGCTCAGATTAACGACCAGTCCTCCCTCCTCGGCTTCAAGCCGGTGGAGGACGTCAAACATCCCAAAACGGGCGAGGCGGTTTTAAGGGCCGGCAGGAAAATAACAAAAGGGGCGCTCAGGAAATGCCGCGCCGCCGGCATCGAAAAGTTCAGGATAGACAGTTCACAGCTCGTAGGAGCGTTTATCGCCAAGGATATTATCAATATGAAAACCGGCGAGGTTATTCTGGATGCCAATACCTCTGCAACCGAAGATATCGTAACGATTATTATTCAGAATCAAATCACGCGTTTTGAAGTTCTTGCGCTTGACGAACAGCTAAAGGATACCTCCTTCAGGGATACTCTGGTAATCGACGGGGTTGAGAACGAAGAGGAAGCTTTACGGGAAATCTACAAGAGAATGCGCCCGGGCGACCCCCCTTCGCCGGAACCGGTAAAGGCTTTTTTCCATAATCTTTTCTTTAACGAAAAAAGATACGACTTGAGCGAAGTTGGCAGGAACAAGATAAATGAAAAACTGGGGCTTGATTTTCCGCCCGACCAGCGAATCCTCACGAAGGAAGACATCCTTGCCACCGTGAAATATCTGTTCGCTCTGAAAAACGGCAAAGGGGTTAGGGATGATATAGATCATCTTGGAAACAGGCGCGTCCGGTCGGTAGGCGAGCAGGTGGCCTCACAGTTCCGGATAGGCATGGTGAGAATGGAAAAAACCATTCTCGACCGCATGAACATTATGGATCTTGCCACAGCCCTGCCGCACGACCTCATCAATTCCAAGCCGATTACCGCCGCCATAAAGGAGTTCTACGCGGCTTCCCAGCTTTCGCAGTTCATGGATGAAACCAATCCTCTCTCGGCGCTTACCCACAAAAGAAGACTATCCTCGCTTGGGCCGGGCGGTCTTGTGCGGGAACGCGCAGGGTTTGAAGTGCGCGATGTTCATCCGACGCATTACGGAAGAGTATGCCCGGTCGAAACGCCCGAAGGTCCGAATATCGGACTCATAGCGTCGCTTACAACCTATGCCAGGGTGAACAAATACGGGTTCATTGAAACACCGTACCGAAAGGTTGTTGACAATAAGATTCAGGACGAAATTATATACCTGAACGCCGCGGAAGAATTCAAGCACAACATTGCGCAGGCCAACGCTCCGCTCGATGAAAACCGGCGGTTCACAAATCCTCAGGTTATAGCGAGGTCGTACGGCGAGGTAATGTCGCTTCCGGCGGAAGAGATAGATCTTATGGACGTATCGCCTTCGCAGGTGTTCTCCGTGGCCGCTTCGCTCATACCGTTTCTGGAAAATGATGACGCAAACCGCGCGCTGATGGGGTCGAACATGCAGAGGCAGGCCGTTCCGCCGCTCCGCACCGAGGCGCCGCTGGTCGGTACCGGTATGGAGAAGATTATGGCCAAGTATTCGGGCACGCTTGTGGTGGCGCGGAACGCAGGCACCGTGATAAACGTGGATTCAAAACGGATTGTGGTAAGGTGCGACGCATCTTCCGGGGACGAGCAGAACCCGCGGGTGGATATTTATCCGCTTATTAAGTTCGGCCGTTCCAATCAGAACACATGCATCAACCAGAAACCGCTTGTAGCGCCTGGGCAAAAAGTCAAAAAAGGCGATGCGCTGGCCGACGGCCAAGCGACAGACAGAGGCGAGCTGGCGCTCGGCCGAAACGTGCTGGTCGGCTTCCTGCCGTGGCACGGCTACAATTTCGAGGATGCGATAATCCTGAGCGAATCGTTAATCAAGCGTGATATTTTCACCTCGGTTCATATTGAGGAGTTCGAGATTGAAACCCGAGATACGAAGTACGGCAAGGAAGAAATAACCCGCGATATTCCCGGCCTCAGTGAAGAAGCCATGAAGAATATCGATGAAAGCGGCATAGTTCGCATAGGTGCCAAGGTACATCCCGGCGATATTCTTGTATGCAAACTGACGCCTAAAGGTGAAACTCTTCTATCACCTGAAGAAAAACTGCTGAAGGCGATTTTCGGGGAAAAGGCGGGCAATGTTACCGATACTTCGTTCAAGGTGTCGCCCGGCGTAAGCGGAACGGTTTTAAAGGTCAAGATTTTCTCCAGAAGCGGAACGGAGAAAGACGACCGCGAGTTGGCTGTTATCGAGGAAGAGAAAGCCGATATCGAAAGGAATTATCAGGAAGAGATTAAAATCATCCAGCAGGATCGCGACGGTAGAATCCGTTCTCTGCTTAATGGAAAAAGTGTTACAAAAGCGGTAGCGGCATCCGACTCTGGAGAAAAAATCCTCTCATCCGGCGGTACTCTTACAATGGAAATCCTTGGGCAGATTGAAGGGAAGGCCCTTCTGAAAATCGAGGTTTCCGGTAAAAAGGCCGTTTCTGCGGAAATCCAGCAGATAGAAGAAAGCGCCGCTGAACATATTCGGCAACTGAAAGCGAATATGAATGAACAGCTTGCCAAGCTGGAAAAAGGCGACGAGCTTCCGCCGGGCGTTATCAAGATGATAAAAGTCTATGTCGCGGTGAAGAGGAAGATGCAGGTCGGCGATAAAATGGCCGGCCGTCACGGCAACAAGGGCGTGGTTTCGGTTATCGTGCCCGAAGAGGATATGCCGAGGCTGGAAGATGGCAGCCCCCTGGAAATTATTCTAAATCCGCTTGGCGTTCCGTCCCGAATGAACGTTGGACAGCTTATGGAAACATCACTAGGAATGGCCGCGCATGCTCTGGGAGTTCATTTTGAGACTCCGGTGTTTGACGGCGCCAGAGAGGACGATATCCGCTCATTACTTAAAGAAGCGAATCTTCCGGAAAGCGGCATGAGAAAACTTGTTGACGGTAAGACCGGTGAGCCGTTGGATCAGAAAGTGTTTGTCGGTTACATCTATATGCTGAAGCTTCATCATCTTGTGGAAGACAAGATGCACGCAAGATCCACCGGCCCGTACTCGCTCGTAACGCAACAGCCTCTCGGCGGCAAGGCGCAGTTCGGCGGCCAGCGACTGGGAGAGATGGAGGTATGGGCGCTTGAAGGCTATGGAGCCGCACACACACTTCAGGAGATGCTTACGGTTAAGTCCGACGATGTGGAGGGACGAAAAAGAATGTATGAAGCAATCGTCAAGGGAGACAATACGCTTCAACCAGGCTTGCCGGAATCGTTTAACGTGCTGGTGAAGGAACTCCAGGCTCTGTGTCTGGATATCTCGCTGGACGAATCCGAAAAACGGTCAACCCTTTAGGGAAGGAGAAAGAAATTGGATAAGCAGTTTCAATTTGCCGATAACCAGAAAGACCCTCTTTCCTTTAACTCGGTAGTTATACGGCTGGCGTCGCCGGAAAAGATAAGGTCGTGGTCGTTCGGAGAGGTAAGAAAACCCGAGACGATAAACTATAGAACTTTTAAGCCTGAAAGAGACGGTCTTTTCTGCGCGAAGATTTTTGGCCCGGTAAAGGACTGGGAATGCCTGTGCGGAAAGTACAAGCGGATGAAATTCAAGGGTACTGTCTGCGAAAAATGCGGTGTTGAAGTCACCCTTTCCAAAGTGCGTCGAGAACGCATGGGGCATATAGAACTTGCCGCTCCGGTTGCTCACATATGGTTTTTCAAGGGACTGCCGAGCAAAATCGGAAACTTTCTTGATATGACGATGTCCGAGATGGAAGGCGTGATCTATTTCGAGAGATACATAGTTACCGATCCGGGCGACACTACACTGAAATACAAGCAGTCGCTTACCGATGAAGAATACCTGGATTATGTCGAACAGTTCGGTGAAGACGCTTTCACCGCCATGATGGGAGCTGAAGCCATCCGCGAGCTTCTCAAGACCGCTGATATGGACAAAATATCCGAGGAACTGCGGGTTGCCATCAACAAAACTTCTTCCGTGCAGACGAAACGAAAGATAGCCAAGCAGTTGAAGATAGTGGAGGCGTTTCGCCAGTCCGGCAACCGCCCCGAATGGATGGTTCCATCGGTGATTCCGGTAATTCCGCCGGATCTGCGCCCGCTTGTTCCTCTGGACGGCGGCCGCTTTGCGACATCGGATCTGAATGATCTTTACCGGCGCGTAATAAACCGGAACAACAGGCTTAAAAGACTCATCGAGCTGAGAGCCCCGGAAATAATTATACGAAACGAAAAAAGAATGCTCCAGGAAGCCGTATCCGCTCTTTTCGATAACGGCAGGGGTGGAAGAGTTCTTAAAGGGCCAAGCAAGCGTCCGCTTAAATCCCTTGCCGATATGCTCAAGGGAAAGCAGGGGCGTTTCCGCCAGAACCTGCTTGGCAAACGGGTTGATTATTCCGGCCGGTCGGTTATCGTTGTCGGCCCGGATTTGAAATTTTACCAGTGCGGGCTTCCCAAGAAAATGGCCATAGAGCTGTTTAAACCGTTTATCTACCATAAACTCGAAATGAAGGGATACGCCGCCACTATCAAGTCGGCCAAGATGATGGTTGATACGGAGCAGGACGAGGTCTGGGAAGTTCTGGACGAGGTTGTAAGAGAACATCCGGTTATTTTGAACCGTGCCCCAACGCTTCACCGGCTTTCCATGCAGGCGTTTGAGCCGGTGCTGATTGAGGGGAAAGCCATTCAGCTTCATCCGCTTGTCTGCGCGGCGTTTAACGCCGACTTCGACGGCGATCAGATGGCTGTGCACGTTCCGCTTTCGCTTGAGGCGCAGGTGGAAGTGAGAATGCTTATGCTGTCCATAAACAACATTCTTTCGCCGGCCAACGGCAAGCCTATCGCGGTGCCTTCCCAGGATATAGTTCTGGGGTGCTACTACCTTTCGCAGAAACGAGGCGGAGTTCAAGGTGAAGGAAAAGCTTTTTCCGGTATGGAAGAGGTGCGCTCCGCCTATGACGCCGGCAGGCTGGATCTTCAGGCCGCCATTCGGGTGAGGCTGGACGGTACGATATACGAAACCACCGCCGGACGGGTGATTTTTTACGAAAAGGTGCCCAGAGAAATTTCTTTTTCTCGCGCTAACAAACTTATGACGAAAGGAAACCTGATTTCTCTCGTCAACGACTGTTACCTGGAAGTCGGCAGAGACAGGACGGTGCAATTCCTGGACGACCTGAAGGATATCGGGTTTGCCTACGCCACGAAAGCGGGCATCTCCATCTGCCTGGAGCATCTGATTATTCCTGAAAAGAAAACCAAACTTGTTGCAAAAGCGCGCGACGAAGTTCATAAAGTTGAAACTCAGTACCGCAACGGTCTTATAACCAGAGGCGAGGGATACAACAAGATTGTGGATATCTGGGCGCAGGTTACCGATCATGTTACGGATGAGGTGTTCAGCGCGCTTAAACGGCAGAACGACGAAATCGTAAACGGCACCGCTCCCAAGGGCTCGGATTTTAACGGTATGTACATCATGGCCGATTCCGGCGCGCGCGGAAGCAAAGCCCAGATAGCCCAGCTCGCCGGTATGCGCGGACTTATGGCCAAACCTTCCGGCGAAATCATCGAAACCCCCATCATCGCGAATTTCCGGGAAGGATTAACCGTGGCCCAGTACTTTATCTCGACTCACGGCGCGCATAAGGGCCTTGCCGATACTGCGCTGAAAACCGCCAATTCCGGTTATCTCACGAGAAGGCTCGTGGATGTGGCGCAGGACGTAATTATCACCACTCCCGACTGCGAAACCCTGAACGGTATTGAAATGACTCCTCTCGTTGAAAGCGGCGAGGTTATTCAGAGGCTCGGCGAGCGTATTCTCGGCCGGGTGACGCTTGAACCGATTGTCGACCCTTTTACCAACGAAATCCTTCTTGATGCGAGCAAGCTTGTTGACGAGGATATCGTGGCGAAGATTGAAAACGCGGGCGTAGAGCAGGTGAAAATCCGTTCCACTCTCACCTGCGAGGCCAAGGAAGGCGTTTGCGCAAAATGCTACGGGCGGAACCTCGCAACCGGCAAATCGGTTGAGATAGGCGAAGCTGTGGGAGTTATCGCGGCCCAGTCCATCGGAGAGCCCGGCACACAGCTTACGATGCGCACATTCCATATCGGCGGCGTTGCCAGCAAGGTAGTGGAACAGACGAAACTCCAGACGGTTAAGGGAGGCACGGTAAAGTTTGTTGACCTTAAGACAGTCACCCTCAAGGGAGGCGAGCTCATTGTCATGAACCGTAACGGCGGAATTATGATTGAGGACGAAAAGGGCAGGGAAAGAGAGCGTTACAAGGTTATTTACGGCGCGAAACTTAAAGTCCCCAACGGCCAAAAGGTAAACGAAGGCGATATTCTTGCCGAGTGGGACCCTTATACCATCTCGATACTTACCGAGTTCGCCGGAACCGTTGCTTACGGAGATATTGTTGAAAACGTAACCATGCGCGAGGAGCTGGATGAGGTTACCGGCCACGCCGAAAAAGTCATTCTGGAACACAGGGAAGAGAAGAAACATCCCCGCATTTCGATTAAGGGTGAAAACGGCAAGACCATCGGCCGGTTCATGTTGCCCGCCGGCGCGCATATCAATGTGAAAGAAGGTGACAAAGTCGAAGCCGGCGATATTATAGCCAAGATACCCCGCGAAACCACCAAAACCAAAGATATCACCGGCGGTCTGCCGCGCGTGGTGGAACTCTTCGAAGCGCGTAAACCGCACGATCAGGCTACGATTGCCGAAGTGAGCGGAATCGTTAAGTACGGTTCGTTCGTTAAGCGGAACCGTGAAATCATCATAATTACCGGTGACGGCGTTGAGCACAAATACCTCGTGCCCCGCGGAAAGCATGTTAACGTTCACGAAGGCGATTACGTTCAGGCCGGCGAGCCTCTCGTCGATGGAGCCTCCAACCCCCACGACATCCTTAATATCATGGGTGAAAAGGAGCTTCAGAAATATCTTGTTAACGAAATACAGGAGGTTTACCGGCTTCAGGGCGTTAACATCAACGACAAGCATATCGAGATTATCGCCCGGCAGATGCTGAAGCATCTCGTCATTGAAGAGCCCGGCGATACCGATTTCCTGCAAGGTCAGCAGGTGATGAAAAAGTTGTTCCAGAAGAAAAATATGGAAGTGATACAGAAGGGGGGAGTGCCGGCGAAAGGCAAGCCTGTTCTTCTGGGTATTACAAAGGCTTCATTGGCTACCGACAGCTTTATTTCGGCCGCTTCTTTTCAGGAGACGACGAGAGTCCTTACCGATGTTGCGACTTCCGGCAAGGTAGATTATTTCAAAGGGCTCAAGGAAAACGTAATCATGGGAAGGCTTATACCTGCCGGCACCGGCGCCAAGCGGTACCTGAAGGCTACGATAAACATTGCGGAGTTGCCCGGGTTTGAGCATTTGACCGAGGAAGAGGAAGCCAAAGAAACGGTGGTCGAAGAGTCTGAGTAGGGCTGAATAAAAGCCGTCTCCGAACTTAGGGGGCGGCTTAATAGCAATCTTGTATTTGTTGTCTGGCGATGTCCCGAAAAATTTCTGCTGTTTTGTCCCATTACATTGGGGCTTCGAAACGTATCCTCAAGCAGGAACATATCTTCATGGTGGGGGTCGCCTGCGTTACCGGCTTCCTGGTGGGGGTCGCCGCGGTAGCCTTTAAATGGCTTATAGCCCGCGTTCACGATCTTTTCTATTCCGGCTTCCAGATTGAAGATGCCGGCCAGTGGTCGTTCGCGCTTCTTCTTATTCCTCTTATAGTCGGCATCGGGGGCCTTATAACCGGCATCCTCAACCATTTTTTCAATCCAACCAACGAAACCGCCGCCGCGTCCGAGGCTATGAAATGGTCAGCTCTGGAAAGCAAGGTGCCGTCCCGCGTAATCTGGTACCGGTTTTTAGCTTCCGCTTCCACTATTGGAAGCGGCGGTTCCGGCGGAAGGGAAGGGCCCATAGCGCAAATCGGCGCCGCTATAGGCGACTGGGTCGGAAGAAGAATTAAGGCCTCGTCCGAGCGAAAAAGGCTTCTGCTCGGCTGTGGTACGGCAGGCGCCATAGCGGCCGCTTTCAACGCTCCTCTTGGCGGGCTTATTTTTTCAATCGAGCTGATAATGGGCGATTTTAATATCAAGGTGTTTTCGCCCCTGATTTTCTCCGCCGTTATCGCCACGGTAACTTCGAGGCATTTTGAAGGGGACGTGCCTGTTTTCGAACTGCCCAGCTATTCTCTGGTTTCAACGTGGGAAGTGCTGTTTTTCATAGTTCTTGGAATCGGTTGCGGTCTTCTTTCCGCTCTCTTTTACAGGATATATTTTCTAGGTTATAAGTTCGAGAAACTCAAGGTGCATCCTATTTGGCTTCCGGCGATTGGGGGTGTGCTTGTGGGAGTGATGGGGATATTTTTTCCCGATGTGCTCGGCAACGGATACGGTTCGATGAGCAAGGTACTCACCGGTAAAATGGGGCTTGCGCTTGCCCTCTCCCTCATTTTCATTAAGATGATAGCCACTTCCATCACACTCGGCTCGCGAGGCTCCGGCGGGATGTTTGCGCCGGCGCTCTTTATCGGGAGCATGGCGGGCGGCGCGTTCGGCATAGCGATTCACCATCTTTTCCCCAATATAACGAGCGCGTCGGACGCTTACGCGCTTGTCGGCATGGGCGCTGTTATGGCGGCGTCGGCTCACGCGCCTCTCACCTGCATACTTATGGGTTTTGAGCTGACGAACAATTACGAAGTTATTCTTCCTATTATGCTCGCCTGCATATCTTCCACGTTCGTCTATTCCCTTTTCACGCCGAATTCGATTTATCAGGAAAAACTTCGCAGGGTGGGGGTTAACATCTGGCAGGGAAGAGAGTCCGCCGTAATGGGAACCATCAGGGTGAGCGAGGTTATGTCGCAAAATTTCCAGACCGTTCCCGAAAACCTGCCGTTTAAAAAAATATTGTCGCTGGTGCAGGATTCGAAAGCGTTTTATTTTCCGTGCGTAGATACCGACGGCAACATGACAGGCATTCTTTCAGTGCAGGATGTGCGTGAATTCCTGTTTGAAGTGGGGCTTGGAGATCTGGTGGTCGCCAAGGAGCTTGCCACCGAATCTGTTATCACTATTTACGATGATGAAACGCTTAACGACGCGATGGAAAAATTCGCCATCAAGGACCTCGATGAAGTGCCGGTGGTAAAACGGGGAGCCGAAAAGAAAATACTCGGCGTGGTTAAACGTAAAGACGTTATGGCGGCGTATAAAAAAGCCGTGCTTAAAAAATCGATATAGAAAAACAGAGTTCTTTGTGGTAAAAAACAGGCCTCACTACAATTATCCGTTTTTGTTCGGGAGCAGGACTTGAGAACCTTATCCGCCGAAAATATTACCGGCGCCGTCAAAAAGCTTGTCATGGAAGCCAATACCGATCTCGGCGCCGATGTCGTGAAGGCGTTTGAAAAAGGGCTGAAAGAAGAAGTCTCTACGGCCGGCAAGGCTGTTTTTGAATCGCTCCTCGCAAACCAGAAAATAGCCAGAGAAGAGCAGGTTCCGATGTGTCAGGATACCGGCTACGCGGTATTTTTCGCGGAACTGGGGCAGGACTGCCACATAACGGACGGTCTTCTGCAGGATGCCATCGATGAAGGAGTCCGCCAGGGCTATAAGGAAGGGTACTTGAGGAAATCAATATGCGATCCCTTTACCCGCGAGAACACAAAGGATAACACCCCATCCATTGTGCTTGTGGATATGGTGGAGGGCGATAGATTGAAAATAACCGCCGCTCCGAAAGGAGGCGGCAGTGAAAACATGTCCCGCCTGACCATGCTCACGCCTGCCGCCGGCAAGCAGGGCATTATAGATTTTGTTGTTAAAAGATGCGAAGAAGCCGGGCCGAATCCGTGCCCGCCCGTTATCGTAGGGGTCGGCATTGGCGGGTCGGCCGAAAAGTGTATGACGATAGCCAAAAAAGCTCTTCTTCGCCCCATCGGCGAAAAAAACCCAGACCCTGAATTGGCCGACCTGGAAGCCGAAATTATCGAGAAGGTTAATAATCTCGGCATAGGGCCTCAGGGAATGGGAGGCCGGGTTTTCGCCATGGCCGTTCATATAGAAAAATATCCCTGCCATATAGCATCCCTGCCGGTGGCCGTGAATATCTGCTGTCACGCCAGCAGGCATAAGGAAGTAGTACTGTAATGCCGGATACGATACGCCTTGAAACGCCGCTGACGGACGAGATTGTGAAAAACCTTAAGGCGGGCGACAAGGTTTCTTTTTATGGTACTCTTTACACGGCAAGGGATACCGCCCACAAACGGCTTGTGGAAGCGATGGACCGGAAGGATCCCCTGCCGTTTGACCTTGAAGGCCAGGTTATTTACTATGTGGGGCCTTCACCGGCCAAACCCGGCAAGGTAATCGGCTCGGCAGGGCCCACCACCAGTTACCGGATGGATCCGTACGCCGAACGGTTGATGGAGCAAGGAGCAAAAGGGATGATTGGAAAGGGTAAAAGGTCGCAAGAGGTGGTTGAAGCCATGAAAAAATACAAATGCGTTTACTTTGCCGCCGTAGGCGGAGCCGCCGCTCTCATAGCGGAATCGATCAAGGCGGTTGAGATTATCGCCTATGAAGATCTTGGCCCTGAAGCTATACGAAAACTTGAAGTTGAAAATTTCCAGGCTATAGTCATCAACGACGTTAATGGAAACGACCTCTATGAAATGGGAAAAGAGCAGTATAGGGTGGCCACATGACGCATGACGTAGTTATAGTCGGCGCAGGTCTTGCCGGTCTTAACGCCGCGATACAGCTTGCCGGCAAGGTGGACGTGGCCATTGTTACCAAGGTGTATCCTTCCCGCTCCCACTCCGGCGCGGCGCAGGGAGGAGTGGCCGCGGCGGTTGCCAATCTGGAATCGGACGATACGCCGGAGCTTCATATGTACGACACCATAAAAGGCTCGGATTATCTTGGCGATCAGGACGCCATAGAGATAATGGTTAATGAAGCCCCGGAAACCGTCATAGAGATGGAGCGGTTGGGCTGTGTTTTTTCAAGAGACGAAGAAGGCAGAATAGCCCAGCGGGCGTTCGGCGGGCATTCAAGAAAACGGTCGTGCTACGCCGCGGACAGAACGGGGCACTCTCTGCTTCACGCGCTGTTTGAGCAGTCGATGAAACATGACGCCAACCTTACGGTTTATTCCGAATATTTCCTGCTTTCCCTTATTTACAAGGAAGGCGTGGCGCGCGGGGTTGTGATGATGAATATCCTGACCGGTGATATCGAGGTCATCCGCGCAAAGGCGGTTCTTTTCGCCACCGGCGGATACGGCCGGGCCTTTGAAATAACCTCGAACGCTTTCGCAAATACCGGAGACGGCATTGTGGCCGCGTACCGGCAGGGCATCCCGCTACAGGATATGGAATGCGTGCAGTTCCACCCCACGGGACTTTACGGCGTGGGGATACTGGTATCAGAAGCGGCGCGCGGCGAAGGCGGATACCTCCTCAACGGCAAAGGCGAGCGGTTCATGGAAAAATACGCACCATCTAAAATGGAGCTTGCTCCGCGCGATATCGTTTCCCGCTCCGAGCAGACGGAGATTAACGAGGGACGCGGAATTAACGGTGAAAATTATGTTCATATAGACCTCAGACATCTCGGCAGGGAAACAATACTGGAACGCCTTCCGCAGATTCGTCAGCTTGGCATCGATTTTCTGGGAATTGACTGCATAGAAGAACCTCTGCCCATTCAGCCTACAGCCCATTACAGCATGGGCGGCATTCCGGTGAATCACGATTGCCAGGTAGTGGTCGATCAGTCCGGCACGCCCGCCCGCGGCTTCTTCTCGGCGGGAGAGTGCGCGTGCGTTTCCGTGCACGGCGCCAACAGGCTCGGCACGAATTCTCTCCTTGAAGCGCTGGTGTTCGGAAAGAGGGCGGGGAAAGCCATCCTTAAATACGTGCAGTCGGCCGAATTTGAAGACGTGAACGAAAACGAGGAAATAGCGAACGCCAGGAAATCTCTCGACGATCTTCTCTCGTCGGCGTCAACGGAGTCCGCCAATGAAATAAGAACCTCCCTTAAAGAAACGATGATGTGGAAATGCGGCGTTTTCCGCGATAAGGAAAAACTCGAACAGGCCCTTGAAACCGTGCTTGAACTCAGCGCGAGATACAAAAATATAAGAATCGCCGACAAGGGAAAGGTGTTTAACACGGAGCTTCAGGAAGCTTTGGAACTCGGCAATCTGCTTGAATTCAGCGAGGTGATTGTAAGGGGCGCGCTGGCAAGGGAAGAAAGCCGCGGCGCGCATTTCCGAACCGATTTCCCCAAACGCGATGATGAACAGTGGATGAAACATACCCTTGCCTATAAAGGGCCGGACGGTTCGCTTCAGTTCAAATATAAGCCGGTAATAATTACAAGATACCAGCCGGAAGAGAGGAAATACTGATGAAAGCCCGTTTTCTGATTTCCCGTTTCGATTTACAGCTGGATACCACGCCTAGGCTTCAGGAATATTCCGTGGATGTACCCAAAGGATCAACGGTGCTGGAGTGCCTTAACATAATCAAATGGACGCAGGACGGAACGCTGACTTTCAGGATGTCCTGCCGGAGCGCCATTTGCGGGTCGTGCGCCATGAGGTTGAACGGCCACGCGAAACTCGCCTGCAAAACCCAGTTGAGCGATGTTCTTATTGACGGAGCCGTTACCGTGGAACCTCTGGGAAATTTCAAGGTGATAAAAGATCTTGTTGTAGATATGGAACCGTTCTGGGCATCTCTCAAACGGGTCAAACCGTGGCTCAAGCCGGACGAGTCTGTAGAATATGAAAGGGAGCGACTGCAGTCGATTGAGGGTTATAAGAAGATTGAAGACGCTTCCACCTGTATACTTTGCGCGTCCTGTTATTCGGACTGCAACGTCCTCAGTGTGGACGAGCGGTTCCTCGGCCCGGCCACTCTGGCGAAAGCCCAGCGTTTCGTTTACGATTCGAGGGACTGCGATGCGGAGGAAAGGCTTGAATATCTGGGCGGGGCTAACGGGGTGTGGGACTGTACCCATTGCGCCGAATGCTCCACGAGATGCCCCACCGACGCCAAACCGCTTGAAAGGATTACCGAGCTGAAGGCGGCGTCCATGGCGCATCGAATACACGGCAACAACGGCGCTAGGCATGTTCTGGCGTTTCGCGAGTCGATACCGGGCAAATATCCCGGCACTGGCGGGGGGATGATTAACGAAAACTACATACCGCTCAGGTCTGTCGGCATTTTCAATATCAGCGGCCTGCTGGATCTCATTCCGGTCGGACTCCGAATGTTCATGAGAGGCAAACAGCCGCCGATGATGCCGCATTACATCAAAAAATTTCCTGAGATTCGCAAGATGTTCAGCCGCTTTAAGGAGTATCTGAAATGAAGTACGCTTTATTTACCGGTTGCGTGGCCAAAGGGGCCGGCAGGTAGCTTTTAACTGCCACGCTTGTAGCGGCGGAAAAACTCGGCATCGAACTCGTAGAAATGGAAGACGCCTCCTGTTGCGGCGCCGGAGTTGTGCAGGAAGACAACCCCAAACTCGGCGACGCGCTTAATGCCCGCACCTTCTCTCTGGCCGAAGAGCAGGGACTGGATATCGTCACCATCTGCTCCACCTGCCAAGGCGTGATGAGGCGGGCGCAGATAAAATGCGAAAACGATCCCGACTACAGGGCGGAGCTGAACGAAGACCTCATGGAAGATACCGGCAGAGCCTATCAGGGGACAGTTAAGGTAAAACATTTCTATGAGATGATTGTGGAAGATTTCGGCCTCGACAACCTGGCCGGAAAAGTTACCCGTAAACTTACCGGACTTAACATAGCTCCCTATTACGGTTGCTACGCGCTAAGGCCGCATGAGTTTTCCGATGTGAAAATACCCGACAGGCCGACAGCGCTGGAGGAGACTATCGAGGCCGTAGGCGCTACAGTCGTAACCTGGCCGGAGATGCAGAAATGTTGCGGGTTCCCCATATTGATGGCCAACAAACACAACTCTCTTCATCTGGCGGGGAACGTGGTGGAAGGCGCCAAAAAGCAGGGAGCGGCATGTATCATGACGGCCTGCCCGCTTTGCCATCTGAACTTGGATTCCTATCAGCCGGAGATAGAAAAAACGTTTGCGATGGATCTCAATCTGCCGATACTCCATTATCCGCAGATGCTTGCTTTGGCGCTCGGAGCTACGCCGGAAGAACTGAAGCTGGATACCCATATAGTCCAGGCCGGCAATCTTCTGGAAAATCTTAGCAGTTCCTGAAAGTTTTTTTTAAAGTAACCGTTTAAGACGGTTTTTTATTGGGAATTTTTTCGCTATAAAATAAATCCAGCTTTTATTGTTGGTTCCCCTCATTTTTCTATAAAACACATTAAGTCTGCGGGCTAACTGTTTTTATTTCAGGAATTTATTTAATTTGCGACGTTGACGTAAATTCTCACATATGTCATGATATGTCCCGAATTTCCATAATGTGTAAGAAAGTGTAAATTATGTTTTTTGGCAATTACCAGGGTACGCAGGACGAGAAGGGAAGGGTGCATATCCCTTCAATCCTCGCAAAGCAGGTTGGCGATGAAGATATGATGATGGTGGCGCAATGGGGCGCCTGCCTGGCCGCTTTCCCGAAGCCTTTCTTCGATCAGCTTGCCGAGCGGCTGAGAGAGCTTGGAAAGGACGCCTCGAAAATTCCCGTGGTAAGGAAAATTATTTCAGGTTTCTTCGCCGGAACTTTTAAGAACGGGAAACTCCTGATTCCTCAGGAAATGAGAAACGATTTCAACCTGGATAAAAAAATTCAGATTGTCGGAATGCTGGACCATATCGAAATATGGAATCGCCCCGACTGGGACAAACAGGACTCTTTGCGCGAAATGAAATCCGTACGGGACGACCTGAATGATCTCGGGCTTCTCTGATGAAAGGAACATTCATCAGCCGGTTTTGTTGAATGAGGTCCTTGAGGCTCTGAACCCCGGAGCTCAGGGACTGTTTGTGGACTGCACGTTGGGCGGCGGGGGGCACGCGCTGGCCATACTGCGGAAGGGGGGCAATGGGGTGCGGCTAATTGGCATAGACAGGGATGCTGACGCGATCAGGCGTTGCGGTCCGTTATTTGAGCAATATGGGGGCGCTGTCGAGCTGGCGCACGATCGTTTTGAAAACCTCGCGTCTGTCGTTGCCGGCAGGCGGATTAGTGGTATTCTTTTCGATCTCGGCGTTTCCTCCTATCTTCTGGATAATCCGGAGCGAGGTTTTTCCTTTCAGGCCGACGGCCCTCTGGATATGAGAATGGACACAAGCCGGGATTTCACCGCCGCCGATATCGTAAACGAATGGGGCAGGCGCGACCTTGCAACGATTTTCCGCCGTTTCGGAGAGGAGCGGTACGCCGGCAGAATCGCCGCCGCCATAGAGTCCGCCCGCGCCGCGGCCCGAATAGTTTCAACAATACAGCTTGCCGAAATAGTGAAATCGGCGGTGCCCGGCGGTTATTCGAGAATCCATCCCGCCACGAGGGTCTTTCAGGCTCTTCGTATAGCCGTAAACGAAGAGCTCGACTATCTGGCGGAAACGCTTGAAACAGCCGTTGACCTGCTTGAATCCGGCGGCCGCCTTGCCGTGATTGCCTTTCACTCTCTTGAAGACCGCATCGCAAAGCAGACTTTCGCGAAACTGGCTAGAAAATGCGTTTGCCCGCCCGATTTCCCGATCTGCAAATGCCGCGGCAAAGCAATCGTAAAACTGCTTACCCGAAAACCGATTAGGCCGCGCGAAGAGGAAATTCTGGCAAACCCCCGCGCCAGAAGCGCGCGCCTGCGCGTTGTGGAGAAACTTGCCGCATGAAGCCTACATTCGCCCGCGAAACACAGAAACTTAAAAACTCCGACAAGGTTTATTATATTCTCAGCGTAACGGCTCTCCTTTCTTCCATCCTTGTTTATACTTATCCCTCCATAAACACCGTTCAAAAATCCCGGCTGGAGCAGAGCCTCCGCGCCGATATAAAAGAAGCGGTGGAAAAACAGAACCGCCTTGTTCTTGAATACAAAACGCTCACGGCGCCGCAGAGGATGGAAGAAATCGCCATGCGGAACGGCTTCATCAGACCGAAAAACGGCCAGACCGTTTACGTGATTAAAAAGAAATGAACAAACGGGAATTAAAATTCAAGAAAGTAAGAATAGGCCTGACGGCCTTTTTTCTGCTTTTAGCCTTTCTGGCCGTCGGAGGGAAGCTCTATTATCTTCAGATTGTCCAGCACGACCTGTACGCCGATTATTCGCGGGAGCAGTATTTCCGGAAAGTGAAAATCCGCGCAACCCGCGCAGATATTATGGACCGCTATGCAAACCCGCTGGCTCTTTCCCTTCCCGTGAAATCGGTTTTCGTGCGGCCGTTCCGCCTGAAAAACGCTTACGCCGCGGCCGAAGTCCTTTCGGACAATCTTCATCTTCAAAGGAAGGCGCTTGTTGAAAAGTTTTCAAAAAGAAAAAACTTTGTTTGGGTGAAGCGGAAAATTCAGGATAACGAATACCGTTTGTTGAGGAAAACAGGTTTGAAAGGGATGTCGTTTTTAACGGAAGAAAAAAGATTTTATCCGTACGGAACTTTTGCGGCCAGAGTTATAGGTTTTACCGGAATCGACAATCAGGGACTCGCCGGTCTTGAACATTATTACGACAGTATTTTGGAAGGCGAAAAGAGCACCTATATCGCCAAGAGAGACGCTCTCGGCCGGGTTTACGGTTTCACCGACGGCCGCAGGCCCGGCGGAAAGTTCGAGATGATTACCACTATCGACGCCGGCATCCAGCATGCCGCTGAAAAACACCTCAAGAAAACTTTTGAACATTATCAGGCTCGCGGCGCTGTCGCCATCGTCATGGATGTCCACTCGGGAGAAATTCTGGCTATGGCCGAAGAGCCGGAAATAGATCCGAATTCCTATTCCTCTTTCAGTTCCGACAGATATAAATCGATTTCAGTTACGGCGAGTTTTGAGCCGGGCTCGACCTTTAAGATATTTCTATCGGCCGCCGCCCTCGATGCGGGAGTAGCCAGACCCGACGATGTTTTCGACTGCGAAAACGGCCGCCTTAAAATCGGCAGGAAAATTATCAAGGAGGCGTCAGGGGAAAGTTTCGGCATGCTGACCCTCAGCGAAATCATAACCCGCTCCAGCAACATAGGAGCCATAAAAGTCGGCAGACTGCTTGGGCGGGAAAGGTTTTACAGGTACATAAAAAAATTCGGTTTTGGAAGCCGTACCGGCATTGATCTGCCGGGAGAAATTTCCGGCATTCTGAGGCATTACAAAACATGGTCGGAAATGTCGCTCCCTTCAATATCGTTCGGCCAGGAAATTATGATAACGCCTATTCAGCTTATAACGGCGCTGTCGGCCATCGGCAACGGCGGGGTAAGCGTACAGCCGCACTTTTTTCAAGCGGTGGTGCGCGACGGGAAAATTTTTAAACAGTACCACGCGAAACCTTCCCGCCGAGTGATATCCGCGCAAGCCGCCAAGGAGACCGTTGAGTTGATGCGCTTGGTTGTAGAAAACGGAACCGGCCGCATGGCGCGCATGGAAGGCTTCAGTTTGGCGGGGAAAAC
>JAJRYM010000095.1 GCA_024275775.1 Nitrospirota bacterium | reverse complement strand
GAAGATTTTGCCGGAAAGCCTCGGTTAAACGGACTGTTCCTTTCGCACCCGGTTTACGAGCCGGTGCGCCTGCCGGGTCGGTTCGGGAAGGCGGTAGCGTGACACGCACCGGTTGACAAGCTCCACGCTTCCTTCGATATCTATTTTGTGGCCGGGCGATACGTAAACAGGTTTCACGTTTTCCCTCGTTCTTAAAACGGCGCCGACTGTTTCGCCGTGATATTCAAGCGGACTCTGCGCGAACCGTTCGTTAACCGGCGGGGAAAATTCACCGACGAGGCGCGATTTGGCGCATCCGACTGTCGGGAGGTCGAGGAAGAGCCCAAGATGGCAGGCAAGCCCCATCCCGCGTGGATGCGCGAACCCCTGCCCGTCGCATATTACGGCGCCCGGCTTTGTTTTAAGTTTGCGGAATACCTCGCATAGCGGAGGAACCTCGCGGAAGGCCAGAAAACCGGGTACGTACGGAAAAAGCGCTTCCGCGACAACCCACTCCTGCTCGACGATTTCCATCTCCGGTATTTTCATAACAACCACGCCAGCGAACAGGCGGGGGTCTTTGCGGGAAAAGGAAATATCCGCGCCTGCGACAAGAGAAACCTTTTTTCCCAACGGAGAGAACACCAGACTGCTCCGAAGCTTTTTTTGGATGCGGACGGCTTCCTCATAAGAAACATCCCACCGGTGAAGTTTTCTTATTTTCATCGGTTAAACAGAGAAACGCCAAGCATCGGGCAGAGCGATTACTCCGCCGGGGTTGCCGGCTTCTTCTCCGGCATTTTGCAAAGCCCCTGCGCGGGGAGGTCTAAAGCGCAGTTGAACTTGCTCGACAGGTTCTGGAATCCAATCAGGGCGGTAAGCTCCACTACGGCGTCGTCGTCGAAATACTTTTTAAGCTCGTCCATAAGTTTGTCGTCGACTTTCCTGTCCGAAAGCGTCACCGTCTCGGCGTACTCCAGCGCGACTTTTTCCTTTGCGGAAAAAACCGCGCTCTCCCGCCAATCTCCCAAGGCGTCGTGTTTCTCGGCGGAACCGGTAGCCTTTATAAGGAAAGTCGCGTTCAGATCCATACAGAAATTGCACCAGTTCAACTGCGCTATTCTCAGCATCACGAGCGACCGCACAACCGGCTCTATCGGCGATGCTTTTCTCTGAAAGAACGAAAGCGCCAGCGCGATAAGGCCGAAAAGCCTCGGCAGACGGCCCCATACCATCGCGGGGATAAGCATCTGGCCGTACTTCTTTACCTCCCGACGGTAAATCCATCTAAGCCAAAATGGATAGTCCTCGATTTTTCTAGGTTCAATTCGCATATTTATTCTCCAAAGAAGATTACATTATCTTAACGCCATAGATACAGCAAACCGCATCAGGTTTCCAACCGATTCCGCCATGTAATCCGACCTCAGGCCTGCATGGCCGAGAAATTCCAGTCGAAACCTTTAATCTTCCCCTTGGCTTGTCCCGGCGACTTGTCCCGGCGTAGTGCCGTAGGCACGAAGCCGGAAGCTTGGCGAAGACGGACGGCCTTAAGGGGAAGTGGCTCCGCCACAGGCGGAGACGGACTTGTCCCGGCGTAGCCTTGGCGGAGACGAAGGGGTTCTACCTTTATTAAATAGGGTAAACCTTCCCTTTTTCCCTTCCTTACGCTCGCTGACGCTCGCAAGGAAGGGATTTATTGGGGTAACCGAATAAGGAAGCCGCGCCCGGCTTAGTACCGACTCGCCGAAGGTCCCGCCTCGGCGGGAAAGGAGGGGATTTTGATGTAGCGATACCCATTCCCTGAAAACAATCTTCGGCAATATGCCAGCCATGGATTTCACGCTTGACCATGCCG
>JAJRYM010000094.1 GCA_024275775.1 Nitrospirota bacterium | reverse complement strand
TGATAGCCGGTCTAAAATAAATGGACAGCATAGTCATAACCGGCGGACGCAGGATTGAGGGCGAACTGCCGGTATCCGGCGCGAAAAACGGCGCGCTTCCCGCTTTCGCGGCCACTCTTCTCTGCCCGGGGACGTTCCGGTTCTCCAATGTGCCGGACCTCCGGGACGTTCAGACAATCATCTCGCTTTTGCGGGAGTTCGGCAGTGAAATATCTGCGGTGGAAGACGGGGTGTACACGCTTGAGAGTAGCGGGATTAACCACGTTGTAGCTCCTTACGATATGGTGCGCACGATGCGGGCCTCGGTGCTTGTGCTTGGCCCTCTGCTGGCGCGTAACGGGCAGGCGAAGATTTCCCTTCCCGGCGGATGTGCCATAGGCGAAAGGCCGATAAACTTTCATCTTAAAGGGCTCGAAGCCATGGGCGCGGAGATAGCGCTTGAGCACGGCTACGTTTCCGCCAAAGCGCCGGACGGACTGCGCGGCGCGAAAATCATTTTCGATACGGTAACGGTAACCGGCACGGAAAACCTCATGATGGCCGCCGCCGCCGCAACCGGCGATACGGTGCTGGAAAACGCGGCGAGAGAGCCGGAAATTATTTTTCTGGCCGACCTGCTTAACCGCATGGGCGGGGACGTGCAGGGCGCCGGCACGGACAGGATTCAGATTAAGGGGGGAAGGAAACTCCACGCGGCGGAAATGGAAATTATTCCGGATAGAATCGAAACCGGAACATTCATGGCCGCCGCCGCCATTACCGGCGGACATTTGAAAATCACCTCGTGCAATCCGGCTGATTGTGAAGCGTTCACCCAAAAACTGCGGGAGTGCGGCTGTTCGATATCCGAAGGCGAAAACTGGATTGAAGTAAAAGGCCCCCGCAGACCTTCGCCGGTCGATATAGAAACATCTCCGCATCCAGGATTTCCAACCGATATGCAGGCGCAGATGATGGCCGTGCTTGCTATCGCGGACGGGGCAAGCATAGTAACCGAAACGATTTTTGAAAATCGCTATATGCACGTGGCCGAGTTGAGAAGAATGGGCGCCGATATCAAGCTCAAGGATAAAAACGCTTTCATCAAGGGCGTTGAATCGCTTTCCGGCGCGGACGTTATGGCCACAGACCTGCGGGCGTCGGCTTCGCTTGTAATCGCCGGGCTGGCCGCGAAGGGGATAACGAGGCTGGGGCGAGTTTATCATCTTGACCGCGGGTATCAGCATATCGAGAAAAAACTGGCGCTCGTCGGCGCCGACATAAAAAGGGTGCGGGAACGATGAATCTCGTGGAACTCCCGCTGGGACTGCCGGGAAAGGTTTTCAGAAGCCAGATGCCGTTCGGCAATTTCGACCCGGCCGAAGAGGTTTACGACGAGTTCGAGCGGGAGGGGATAAACGTCATAGTTCTGCTGGTCGAAGAGTACGAATACAGAAGCATAACCGGCAGGGATCTGAAATCTCTTTACATCGAAGACGGCTACGAGGTGATTCATTTCCCGATTCTCGATTTTAGCGTTCCGGCTAAAGAGGAGCTTGCGCCGGTGGTCGAAAAGGCCGTCCGCCTTGCCGGACAGGGAAAAAACATGGTCGTGCACTGCCACGCCGGCATCGGCCGCGCCGGACTTTTCCTTGCGGCTATGGCGAAAAAGGCGCTTGGGCTTTCCGGCGAAGAAGCCATCCAATTTGTTCGCTCGCGCGTTCCGTTCGCGCTGGAAACCTCCGAGCAGAGGCGGTTCGTAATATCCTGCTGTTGAAAAAAACCTAGGTTTCGGGTGGGGCGCCTCCTCTTTTGATATGATGGACCTCATGGCCGGACGAAAAACCGCTGTTATCGTTCTTGCCGCCGGCAAGGGGAAAAGAATGAACAGCTCTCTACCAAAAGTGCTTAACGTATTGGCCGGGAGGCCTCTCGTGTCTTGGGTCGTAGAATCGGTCGTCCCGCTCAACCCGGAAAGGACTGTAGTGGTGACAGGGCACGGAGGCGAAGAAGTAAGGCAGGCTCTGCGCGGAGAAAACGCGCTTTTCGCAACGCAGGAAGAACAGCTTGGCACAGCTCACGCCGTTATGCGGGCGGAATCGGCGCTGGCGGATTTCAGCGGCGACGTTATGGTTTTAAGCGGCGACGTGCCGTTTATTCGGCCGGAAACCCTCGAACGACTTCTGGCGTTTCATCGCGAAAGGGGAAATTCCGTTTCTCTTTTGAGCGTGGAGTTCGAGAATCCCAACGGGTACGGCCGGATTATCCGCAATGAGAATGGCGCCGTTACCGGCATAGTGGAAGAAAAGGACGCCGACGGCGAGCAGAAAAAAATCAGGGAAATTAACGGAGGCGTGTATGTGTTCGACAGCGATTTCCTTTTCGGAGCGCTACGGGGCGTCTCGCGCGATAACGAGCAGGGGGAATACTACCTCACGGATGTTGTCGGCGCCGCCGTAGAATCGGGACTGCCGGTTGGAGCGATAAAACTTGAAGACGCAGGCGAGCTGTATGGAATCAACACTCCCGAAGACCTTAAAAAAGCCGAAACGCTGATTTTCGCGCGGAAGGAGGGCTAAGGGATGTCCGGTCTTGTAGGGTACGTGGGGCATCGTGATGCGAGCGGAGTAATTCTGGACGCGCTTGAGCGGCTTGAATACCGTGGTTACGATTCATCCGGGCTGGCGATGATTTCCGAAAAAAACCTGAAAATTTTCCGCACTCTCGGCCGACCGCACGCATTGGTGGAAAAGCTTGCCGGCCAGCCGGTTGCCGGCAGTATCGGCATCGGCCATACGCGGTGGGCCACCCACGGAAAACCTTCGGTGAGAAACGCTCATCCGCAGGTGGCCGGAGATACGGCGGTCGTTCACAACGGCATACTGGAAAATGCCGCAATTCTCCGCAGAAAGCTTGAAGCGAAAGGCGTGTCGTTCCGCTCGGAAACCGATACCGAGGTTTTGCCGCATCTGATAAATATTCATTGGAAAGGGTCGCTTTATGAGTCCGTTCTGGAGGCGATAAAGGAGCTGGAGGACGGTTTTACCTGTTGCGCCATCTCCGCCAAAGACCCCGATTGCCTCGTGGCGGTGAGGAAAGGCAACCCGCTTGTTATCGGCCTCGGCGAGGCGGAGCTGATAGTAGCCTCCGATGTGACGGCCGTGGCGCCTTTCACCGAGCGGATAGTTTTCCTGAATGACGGGGAGATGGCGGTTCTCTCCCACGAAGGGGCGCAGTTTTTTGATTTTCATGGACAGCCGATCCACCATACCCCGCAGAATATTTCATGGAATGTGGTGCAGTCGGAAAAGCGGGGGTACCGCCATTATCTTCTGAAAGAGATAGTGGAGTCGCCCCGCGCGGTGCGGGAAACGATAGCGAAATCTATTCCCATCACCGCCGAGCATGTCTCGCCCGATGATTTCTCGTTTCCGGACATCGGCAACCCGTCCCGCGTTATTTTCTTCGGAAGCGGCTCTTCGTATTTCGCGGCGATGCTGGGGCAGTCTCTCTGCGAATCGATGGCCGGCGTTTCAACATCCCGCCAAGTCGCCTCCGAATTCCGTTACGGTAGCGGCGTTGTGGAAAAAAATGCCCTTTACGTGGCGCTTTCGCAGTCCGGCGAATCGCTGGATACCCTGGAGGCCGCGCGTTTCGTGGCCAATCACGGCGCGAAACTGCTTGCCGTCACCAACAATCCGTCCAGCTCGCTTGCCAGGCTCGCGGACTATCCGCTGTTGACGCAGGCAGGCCCGGAAGTTTCGGTTGTTTCAAGCAAGACCTTCAGCGCTACGATTATGGCGCTTATTCTTCTTATGTTCTATCTGGGTAGAAAAAACGGCCATCTTACGATCGAAGACCAGCGGAATCTTCTAGAGGAGATAAGGGCCATACCTGAAAAAATGGAACTGACGATAACCAACGAAATGATGATTAGACGCCTTGCGGAACAATACGCGCATCACCGGTCGTTCTTTTTCGTCGGCCGGGGCATGATGTATCCCTTGTGCCATTACGCGGCGCTGATGGCGAAGGAGGTTGTCAACGTTCACGGCGAGGGGCTTCTTGCCGGAGAATTCAAGCATGGAACCATAAGCCTCATAGAAAAAGGAAGCCCCATAATGTTTTTCGCCAACATGAAGTTTCTTAGAAAACAGATATCGAACGATATGGATGAACTGAAAGTCCGCGGCGCCGATATAATAGCGACTGCAAGCGGTGATACGCTGGATATAGCCGAGCATTGCGACCGGGTGATTACCGTGCCGGATACCGACGACAGGCTTTCCATAATGACGGCGATTGCGCCCGCCCAGCTTTTTATCTACTATCTGGGGTTGTATAACCGCAAAGATATTGACCGGCCGCGCAATATAGCCAAGAGCGTAACCGTATAGGGAGAAAATATGAAGGCTTTGATTCTTGCCGCAGGCGGGGGAAACAACATGGCGCCGTTTTCGGTTTCAAGACCGAAACCGATGCTTCATATTGCCGGCAGGCCGATACTGGATTACACGCTGGAAATGCTTCGCGAATCCGGATTCACCGATGTAAACATAGTAAGAGGGCCTTTTGGAGATTCCATTCACAAGCATTACGGAACCGGCGCCAAAACAGGCCTGAACATAAATTATATTCACCAGAAAAAGGCGGAGGGAATCGGCCATGCTGTACTTCTGGCCAAGAAGAGTTTCAATCCGGGCGACCATTTTCTTCTTATTTATTCCGATATAGTTACCGACGACAATATTCTGTCAAACGTTCTTCAGACCTTTCATTTTTCCCATCTCCCTACGGCGGGCATAGTTCTGCCCGAGGAAACCGGCTCGTTCGGCAACGTATATCTGGACAGGGATATGCGGATAACGAAAATAGTGGAAAAGCCCAAACGGAAAGATCTCGGCAACTATGTGCTGGCGGGAGCCTTCGTTCTTCCTTACTCTTTTTTCGACCTGCTCCGGAAAGCCGGGGGGGATATGATGCGGGCTTTTGCGGCGCTTATAAAAAAGGAGGGGATGAAAGCATCCATCTGGGAGCAGGGGTGGATAGATATCGGCTACCCGTGGGATATCCTCACGGCGAACAGGGTGATAATGGACACTTGGAAATATTCCATGGTGCACCGGGATATCAACGTGAAAGACGCGAAAATCAAAGGGCCGGTTCATATAGAGGAAGGCGTTGAAATCCGTTCCGGGGCGATAATAGAAGGCCCCTCTTTCATAGGCAGGGGAAGCTACATCGGCAACAACGTTCTTGTGCGCAAATATTCTTCCATTGGGCCGGAGTCGATTGTAGGCTTCGGAGTGGAGCTCAAAAACTGCGTTATTTTCGGCAAAGCGAGCGTCGGCCGGCTGTCCTATATCGGCGATTCGGTGATAGGCATGAACGTAGGTATCGGTTCTGGCACCATGACAATAAACCAGAATATAGACAAATCGGAAATAGCGGTTCGCTTCAACGGCCGGAAGGTTAAGACCGGCATGGATAAGCTCGGCGCCTTCATAGGCGATGGAACAGTGCTCGGCGGCGGCCACAGCATCCGCGCCGGCTCGGTTATCGGCGCGGGCCTTACCGTTCCCCATCACCATACGTATCCCCCTAAAGGCAGATAGGAATGTGCGGAATCAGCGGAATAATTTCATCCGCCGATGTTTCAGGAAAGCTTGTTGAAAGTCTGCGAAACCTCGAATATCGAGGTTATGATTCCTGCGGCATAGCCCTGTTGAACGGCGCCGGAGCCACGGTGAGAAAAAACATCGGCTACGTGGCGGACGTGGCGGAAAAGGAGTTGTTTACCGACGTTAAGGGGCGGGTGGGAATCGCGCATACCCGCTGGGCGACCCACGGCAAAGTAACCTCCGGCAACGCCCATCCACACCTCTGTTGCGGCGGGAAAACAGCGGTTGTTCATAACGGCATAATAACCAACTATCGAAAACTGAAATCCGATCTCATAAGAAAAAAACACAGTTTCAAATCCGAAACTGATTCCGAAGTGGTCGCCCATCTGATTGAAGAAAACCTGAAAGGCGGCGGCTCGCTTGAGGCGGCTTTCATCAAGGCTCTCCGCATGCTTGAAGGGAGTTTCGCGGTGGCGATGATCTCGCCCGGCGAACCGGAAAAAATTTTCTGCGGCAGAAACGAAAGTCCCCTGATACTCGGCCTGGGCGAAAACGAAAACTACATAGGTTCCGATTTCAACGCCTTCGTTGAATACACCCGCAACGCGGTGGTTCTCGAGGACGGGGAATACGCCGTTGTCTCACGCGAAGGTTATGAAATACGGCGGATAGGCGACCTTGAACCGATCGAACGCGACATTCTTCGGATTGAGTGGGATGTGGAAACCGCCCGCAAAGGCGGCTACCCCCACTACATGCTGAAAGAGATACATGAACAGCCGTCAACCATAGGACAGGTTTTGGAAATACCCGAAGAGCATATCCGGGAGATGGCCGAAAAAATGCTCTCCGCCCGCAACCTATTTTTAATGGGGGTCGGCACCACCTACTATTCCGCGATGATGGGGCAGTATTATTTCTCCTCGATAGCCGGAATACCGGCCTATGCGCTCAGCTCCGACGAAGCGCCGGAATCGGCCTCTATCGGCAGGAACGATCTGGTGCTGGCCGTATCGCAGTCCGGCGAGACGTACGACACGCTTCGGGCCCTTAAAACGGCCGTAAAGAACGGCGCCCGCACGGCGGCCATAGTCAACGTAATCGGCTCCTCCATGGCAAGAATGGCGGAAAGCGTAATCATGCAGGGCTCCGGCCCGGAGATATGCGTGGTTAGCACCAAAGCGGCCACCTCGCAGATGCTTACCCTGATGCGCCTCGCGTTGGAAGTAGGCGCGCTGAACGGCGCGATAAAACCGGCGCGGAAGAAAGCGCTTATTGAAAAACTGAACGGACTTCCGTCGGTCATCTCCGATTTTCTGAACGAGTATTCCGGCTTTGCCCGCTCGCTGGCCCAGCGCCACGCCGGGCACGATAGCTGGCTTTATCTTGGGCGCGGTGTCTATTATCCGGTGGCTCTTGAATCGGCGCTCAAAGTGAAAGAAGTAGCTTACCAGCACGCTGAAGGGATGCCTGCCGGTTTTTTGAAGCACGGCACGATCGCCCTGATTGACGATAAAATTCGCTCCATGGTTTTCTTTCCCCCGCAAGCTGAAAAGGAACTTTTTAAAACGACCGTCAGCGCGGTGGAAGAGATAAAGGCGCGCGGGGGCAAGGTTGTGGCGTTTCATTCCTCGAAATCTCTTGCGAACTCCGGCCTGCTGGACGACCAGCTTCTGCTTCCGAAAGCGCATCCTTTCATCGCGCCGATTGTTTCCATTGTGGCGGCCCAGCTTTACGCCTATTTCACCGCTACCGCGCTGGGGCGGAATGTCGATAAACCGAGGGCGCTTGCTAAATCGGTTACCGTGGCGTGAGCCGGAAACCGGAAAGAATCCAGGGAACGGACGGCGTTAGGGGGCTCGTAGCGCCGTCCTCGCGTTTTCCCAAAGACCCGCTCGCCGTTTTTGTTGAAGACGATTTCCTTACCGAGGAGTTTTTCGAGCTCTACTGTTACTGTCATATAAAAAACCTGCTTGAGCGGGGTCTTATGTCCGAAGGGGCGGAGGTGCCGATAGCCTGGGATTCCAGAGACGTGGAAGGTTTTTACACTTCCCGCGCTATTTCCGGCATCTCCAGAGCCGGCGGCAAACCTCTTCTGATGGGAAGCCTGCCGACGCCCGCAGTGCCGTTTGCGCTGGCCGCAAGGGGCGCGCCCGCAGGTTTCATGATAACCGCTTCGCATAATCCGGCGGATCAAAACGGCATAAAGATTTTTCTCGCGCCGGATGGAATGAAAATGTTGCCGGAAGATGACGGCCATCTTACAGTGGAACTGTTCGCCGCAGATTACGAGCTTATTAAACGTCTGCCGGAAAAATACGAACCGGTTGGTATCGGCGTGGAAGCCCGCTCAATGATGATGGACTTCCATATCGATCCCCGCAACAGCTGGTTTGCGGAAGCGCCGCCCGACGATTTTATATTGATATTGGATACCGCCTGCGGCGCGACGGCGGGCATCGCGCCGGAAATTTTTCAGCGTGTCGGTTTCGGCACGGTGATGCAGGTGGCGGGCGAGCAGAACGGGAGAATCAACCAAAATTCCGGCGTGGCTCTGCTTGAAGGGATAAAAGATTTCTCCGGTACGTCAGGCTCCGGCCATCTGCTCGTTAAAAAAATGTGGAAAGAATCGCGCGGTGAAGAATACCGTGCCGGTAAAACGGTTTTCGGCGTATCGTTCGACGGAGACGGCGACAGATTTTATCTGCTTGTTTACAATCCGCATACCGATTCCATAAACATACTTTCAGGGGACGAATGCGCGGCCCTGCAGGCTCGGTTTTTAATAGAAACAGAGCCTGAAAAATATCGCGGTTCCCTCTTCGTTCATTCGGTCGAAAGCGATATTAACCTCTCCCGCCACGCGGCGGAGCTTGGCTACAGGCCGGAAATTACAGGCGTGGGGGATAAATGGATTCTTCAAAAAGCCGCAATCTCGCCTGAGCGGTTCGGGCTTGGATGCGAAGAGACCGGCCACAGTATTCACGCCGGGTATTTGAAAAAAAGCGATGACAGCGAAAGAACCGTTTTTGCCGGCAACGGCATCAAGGGTGCTTTGAACACGCTTGCGGCGGTCACCGTGCTTGCGGAAGGCGAGCGGGATGAAAAGTTTTTCAACCGTCTCGCAGAACCGTTTCCTCCCGGATACAAGAAATCGGCTTACGCCTATTACGTAAAAAAATCGTCTTTCAAAAGGAACAGCGATGTATGGCAGGAAGCCGAACAGTGTATAAAAAAATGCTTTGGTTCGTCCGCGCCCGCCGGGCTTATTCTCGAAAGCGGGCGTATCGATACCGAACCGGATATGCTTTTCTTTCGTTTGAACGATTCGTCCGGGATGACTGCCGGCGCCGTTTTCGTGCGGAATTCAGGCACGGAAGATAAAATAAGCGTGAACGTTCGCGGAATGGTTTCCCTTAAAAACATGCTCGATGCGATCTGCGAGGATATACTGCTTTTGCTGATGCGAAGGATGAAAAATATGGAAAACCGTATGGCGATAGCGGAAGCGGAAATTCTGCGCATGATAAAAGCAGGTAAAATGTTTGCCGAAACCGATTTCGACGATGTAAACTTTTCACGTCTGCTGAGCGAAATGGAAATCAAGGAGAAGATCATCGGAAAAAACGGCGACAGTTACGAACTGACGGAACTGGGGAGGCGGTTTATTGGCTGATATGCTTAAACCGGCCGAATTCTTTCCGGAGATGGCCGACTTCAAACATGCCGAAATTTTCAGGGATGCCGCCCGCCCGTGGGACGCGCTTTCCTTCATAGCGGAATATATCGAAAATTATCTTTCGGGCCGGAAAGCAACTGACCGCCTGCCGAGAGGCCTTGAGCTGATGGGGAACGGCGGCGACCGCATACTTTTTTGTACGGAACCGCTAACCTTGGAAGAGGATTGTTTCTGCCCGGAGATTTCCGTTTTTATCGGGGCGGGAACGAAGGTGGAGCCGACAGCCGTCATCAGGAGCCATACGATAATAGGTGAAAAATGCGAAGTTCGGCACGGCGCATATCTGAGGGGGAACATCGTAACCGGCCGCGCCTGCACTCTTGGGCATACTACTGAGGTTAAGGATTCCATCATCATGAATCACTCGGAGATGGGGCATTTCAACTACATCGGCAATTCGATAATCGGCTCTTTCGTAAACATAGGCGCCGGCACGAAACTGGCCAACCTTAAATTCCGCTCCGCATCGGCGAAACGGGAAATATCGTTCCCGGAGCTAAGTTTCGTAATGAATAAAACGGAGGTTAAAACTTCGCTCTCCAAGCTGGGCGCGATTATAGGCGACTACTGCGAAACCGGCTGTAACTCGGTGCTTTCGCCGTGCGTCCTGCTGGGGCCGGAATGCTGGGTGTACCCCAACTTAACGGTCTCTTCCGGATATTACGCGCCGAAGACGTTTCTTCTGCCGGAAAACATCAGGGTTAAGCCGAGCGTCGGCCCCTGAAGTCCGCGCCGTCAGGAGAAAATCGAACCGTAAAACCGCGCCGCGGCTTTTTCCAGTTCCGGCATAAGCCTTGCCGTATCGGCTTCGATTTTTTCAAATCCGCCGGGGCCGTGCTCCTGCGCAAGTTCATCGGCGTACGCTTTCGACCACAGCCTGATATCGTCGGCTTCCACTTCCAGATGAAACTGCAAGGCGACGGCTTTGCCGTATGTGAAAGCCTGGTTTTTGCAAAGTTCCGATTCCATAAGCCGTGCGGCGCCTTCAGGTATGTCAAACGTGTTTGTATGCCAGTGGAAGGCCGAAAAGGTTTCCGGCAGGGATTTAAAGAGCGCATCTTGCCCGCCCGCCTCGGTCGGCTTCACGTCGTACCAGCCGATTTCCTTTATCCCGTTAGGCTTCACCTCTGCACCGAGCGTTTTCGCTATAAGCTGTCCACCGAGGCAGATGCCTATGAGCCTAGTATCGGTTTTTAGGCAGTCTTCTATCAGCCTGAATTCATCCGTCAGGAAGGGATGCTCTTTTGTTTCATCCACGTTCAAAGGCCCGCCGAGTATTATAATGGCGTCGTAATCGCCTGCGTTTACGGGGCAGGCGTCTCCGCCCTGCAAATCGACCTCCTCCAGTGCGTAACCGGCCGAGACGAGATATTTTCCGAGACTGCCCGGCCCTTCTATGCCGATATTTTTAATCGCCGCCGCTTTTTTCACTGCTCTCTTCTCTCTTGATTGGAATAGTAAATTTGAAAACAGCCCCTTTGCCGGGCTCGCTTTCAACCCAGATTTTTCCTTTTTGAAGCTCCACCAGATTTTTGCATATCGCAAGGCCAAGGCCGGAGCCGTGATGGTCTCCCGCCTGCTTGAATTTTTCGAAAATGGATTTCTGCTGTTCCGGCTCAAGTCCCTGGCCGGTATCCGATACCGTCATAAGCAGATTGCCGTTGTCGGAGCTTTTGCTGACCGTTACAACCCCGTCTCTCGGCGTAAATTTTATGGCGTTTCCCAGCAGGTTGTTAAGCACCTGGAAAAGTTTGTTGTTGTCGGCCATGAGAGTCTGCGGGCCGTTTTCCGGTTCGTAAAGAAGGCGTATTCCTTTCTGCTCGGCGTTGAACTGTACGGCCCTGAAAGATTCTCGCACAAGGCGGTCGATATCCACTTCGGCATAGTTCAGTTTCATTTCCCCCGCTTCAACACGGGCCAGATCGAGAATATCGTTGATAAGCGTAGTCACCCTTTCGGACGAGCGTATTATCGCTTTGAGCGGTTTCACGTTCTTTTCGGCTTTTTCGGCTTCGGGAAGCATCATCTTAGCGTAGCTCGAGATTAAGTGAATGGGCGACCGAAGGTCGTGCGATACGATTGAAACAAATTCATCTTTCATTCTGCTTAACCGTTCCAGTTCGCGATTTTTTTCCGCCAGTTCCGAGGCGTGCTCGGCTTTTTCCCGCGCTATGATTCTACTGCGGTTGATTTTCAAAAGGGTGATGGCCAGCAGATACAGAACCACCGCTACAAACGTCGCCAGGCCGAGCAGTTGCATTCTGCTTTTCTGCACGATTCTTGTAATAGCTTTCTGGGGAGTGAGTATGCCTACCGACCAGTGTACGCCGGCGAACTTCACGCCTGAAAATGAAAGCAGTGCTTTTCGCCGGTCGGCAAGATAAAGCCATACGCTGTCCTTTTCGCCGTGCAACATTTTCTCGAAAATTGCTATTCCCTTTTGGTTGGCATTGAGGCGGTTGAGCAGGTCGCCAATCATCTCTTTACCGCCGGGGGCTACAACGCCGGTGCCGCTGTGAGTAAGAATAAACGCCGCGCTTCCGTTGCGGAAGTTGATTGGCCTTAGCAGGTTTTCATTGAGAAGTTTGCGCGAGATCATTGCCACGAGCATTCCTGTGATAACGCCCGACCGGTCTCCGGTCTGCCTGTAAAGCGGCACCGACAGCGCGAACCCTGCAAACTGCCCCGGAATTTCTATCTCGTTGCTGATTAATGGCGTGTCAAGATTTATCCGGCTGTTTTTACCGCCTTTTAACATCCGTTTATGAAGAGCCGCCGCGAAGGATACTATCTCGGGCGATCTCATCCATTTTTCGCTTACCACAATCTGCCCCAAATAATTGACGAGCATGATGGTTGTTATCTTATCGCTGTGCGCGGTCAGAATGTCCTGCAGTTGACGCTTGGCCCTTACAAGCTCAAGATTTTTTACCTCCGGCACTGTTGAAAGCACCCGTAGCTCTGTTTCGACTTCCGAAAAATAGTGCTTCACGGTCTTTGCCGCCGACTCGGCCATAGCCGCCTGCGATACGGAATACTCCTCCTCGATTTCGAGGTTGATGGAACTGCTCATGCTGTTTGCGATTACCGCCACGACGATGACCACTAACATCAGCGTAAGCCAGATGACGGTATCCGTTTTTTTCCAGTTGTTCATTTGGCGCTTTTCCTCGGCTGAAACCGGCATATCACTGGAGAGCCTTCAAACCCGTACTCCTCCCTTATTCTGTTCGCCAGATATCTTCTGTACATCTCCGGCAGTCTTTCCGGATTATTCACCACAAAACTGAAAATCGGAGGCTCGGTTTTCGTTTGCGAAACGTAATATATTTTACCTCTTTTTCCTTTTCGCAAGGGAGGCGGCTGTCTGTCCGTCCACCGGCGTATAAGCCTGTTCAGCGGGCCGGTAGGCACTCGTTTGCGATATTCATCCACTACCCCGTTTATCGATTCGAAAATCCGCTCAATCCGCTGTCCCGTTTCGGCGGAGACGAACATCACCGGCGCGTAGGAAAGAAATTTCAGCTGTTCCCGCAGTTCGCGCGTGAACCGCTCGGTGGAGAGAGTATCTTTTTCCACCAGGTCCCACTTGTTTACGATGATAATGCAGGCTTTCCCCTCGTCGCGTATTATCCCGGCTATCCGCGCGTCCTGATCCCTTATCCCGCGGGTGGCGTCTATCACCAGCAGGCATACCTGCGACCTGCCGATGCCTTTGAGCGCCATGATGATGGAATATTTTTCCAGCTTTTGCGATATTCTTCCCTTCCGCCGGATGCCTGCCGTATCGGTGAAAAGATATTTCCTGCCGTTGCGTTTCACAAGGCTGTCCACGCTGTCTCTCGTCGTGCCGGGGATATCGGAAACGGTCATTCTTTTTTCGCCGAGTATCCGGTTTATGATGGACGATTTGCCTACGTTAGGGCATCCGACCACCGCCACCGTAACCGGCTTTTCCTTTTTCGGCTTCTCTTCCGACTCATCTTCGATTTCCTCTTCGGGCTCTTCGATAACGTCGCGCTCACGCCCTTCGGCAAGCGACTCCACAAGCTCCCCCAGCCCTATAGAATGTTCCGCCGATACCGGAAATACCGCCTCGAAACCGGTGCGAAAAAATTCGGCCATATCGTTTTCGATTTTCGGACTGTCCAGCTTGTTTACCGCCACGACAACCCGCTTTCCGCTTTTTCGGAGCATCCGGGCGATTTCCATATCAATCGCCGTCAGCCCCGTCCGGCCGTCCACCGTGAAGCAGATTACGTCAGCTTCCTCTATGGCCATCTGCGCCTGCTCCCGCACCTGCGAGAGGAGGGCGTCTTTCGCCTCCGGCTCGAACCCGCCGGTATCTATAAGCCACGCGCCAACCCCGTCGAGGTCGGCATGGCCGAACATTCTGTCCCTCGTTACGCCCGCCATATCGTTTACTATGGCGCGCCGCGAGTGGGTGAGCTTGTTGAACAGCGTAGATTTCCCCACGTTCGGCCGCCCGACTATGCAAACAGTAAAATCACTTTTCATAACCGATAATATACATTCATTTTAGGCAAAGCAGTTCATTCCTTTTTTTCAATCCTGTTTGGAGCTAAAATAGCCGGAACGCTTTGCGCTTAACATCTTTAAACCGCCGGGGAGGAAAGAGAAGGGGATGGCTGAAAAACCTGTTTACGGGCCGGATAATCCGCACCCTCTGTCCACGATGAAGACGGAGCTCGTCTGGGACGGCAAGTACGATGAGTTCGGCAGTCGGCGGGAGGTTGATATAGCCGCTCTTTCCATGCCTCTTCAGAAGATCGAAACTGTGGACGAGCCTCACAGCAGGGCCGTGATTCAGGGGGATCTCTTTAACGCAAAAAAAGCCCATGCCGACGATTTCCGCAACATGCTGATATGGGGCGACAACAAACTGACGATGGCCTCCCTGCTCAAGGAATTCAGGGGGAAGATAGACCTTATCTATATCGATCCGCCGTTCGATGTCGGCGCCGATTTCACGATGAACGTGCCGATAGGCGATGCGAAAGAAAATATCGGAAAGGACCAGTCGGCTCTGGAGATGATCGCCTACAGGGACATGTGGGGAAAGGGAACCGATTCCTACCTGCACATGATGTATGAGAGATTGCTGTTGATAAAGGAATTGCTTTCAGAAACCGGAAGTGTATACGTACATTGCGATTGGAGAATGAACTCTAGCCTACACTTTTTACTTGAAGAAGTATTTGGTGATATGCGACTTGTTAACGAGATTATATGGCGTCGAAAACAAGCAGCGGCATGGGCCGGAAAAGGATTTGGAATTACAAATGATACTCTTCTATTCTTTTCCAAATCAGAGAAATTTACATATAACCCTGAATTTTCCAAAGAGGATGATAATACAAAAAAATATATCAAGGAACGCTTTAGATGCGATGATGGTGATGGGCGACTTTATATGAAATCACCTTTGGTAAATCCTTTGAATCGGCCCAACCTTCGGTATGAATTTCATGGAATTCAACCACCTCCAACTGGGTGGTTATATTCAAGGGAAAGAATGGGTGCCATGTATGAAAAAAATGAACTAGTAATGCCTCGAACGTCAACAGGACGTATTTATAGAAAAATATTTCTAGACGAATACCATGGCCAGCCGATACAAAATCTCTGGACAGATATTCCGATAGTAAATCCAATGGCTATAGAAAGAACCGGTTACAATACTCAAAAACCGGAAGCTCTTCTTGAGCGGATTATCAAAGCATCATCCAATGAAGGTGATCTTGTGGCCGACTTTTTCTGCGGTTCCGGCACTACTGGTGCGGTGGCGGAAAAGCTAGGCAGGCGGTGGATAATGGCCGATCTCGGCCGGTTCGCCATCCATACATCCCGTAAAAGGATGATAGATATTCAGCGTAAGCTGTATGAAGATAACCGACTCTACCGGGCTTTCGACGTGTTCAACCTCGGCCGTTACGAGCGGCAGTGGTGGCAGAAATCGGCTCTCAAGGGAGCGGACGAAGAACATCGGCGGGTCGTGCTGGAGTTTTTCCGGGCGGAAGTCCTCGATAAAACTCCATCACCCCTGATTCACGGCAGAAAAGGCGGGAGCTTTTGCCATGTGGACGGCATAGACTCCATATTCACCCGCGAGGAGGCCAAAGCGGTTGCCGAGGCGGTATCCTCTGCGGGCTGTAGGGAGGTTTACTGCCTCGCGTGGGAATTCGAGATGGATTTACGGCTTACGACAGCCGCCCTTGAAAAGGAATTCGGCGTGAAGCTGAAGCTGATTCAGATTCCGCGTGAAATAATGGAAAAAAACCGGACAGACCCTCCGCCGTTTCTTGAAATGGCCTTACTGGAGGCCGAGCCGGTTTACAAGGGAGCGGGGAAGGAGCGAACGGTCGATATTAAAATCACGAAATTCCTGCCATCGCTGGCCGAGGTGCCGAGCAAAGAACTGGAAACGCTGAAGGAAAGAGCGGTTAAAAGCGGCACGGATTTCATCGATTTCTGGGCGGTCGATTTCGAGTGGGAGCCGGGAAAGCCTTTCAACCATCACTGGCAGGATTACCGGACAAGGAAAGACAGAAGCCTCAAAACCGTAAGCTTTGCCACCCATAAATATCCGAAGGCGGGAAAATATACGGCCTGCGTAAAAGTGGTCGATATCTTCGGGTGCGATACCAGCATAACCGTGGAGGTGGATGTATGAAGATATTGGTAGAATCCGGTTGAATCATGTTTGATGAACGATATAATATAAATATAGGGAGGAAGGGGAGAAACCTGAAATCCCGTAGCGAAAGAAATTGCTCCCCGTTCGACCAGTTGGAAAGCCGTAAGGCCGGAAAACCTCGAACGGGGTTATTTTTTAAAGCCCGATGATAATCGAACCTTCCGTTAAACGGGCTGTGGCTTTCTTCGACGGCCAGAACCTTTACCATTCCGCGCGCGAATCTTTCGATCGAAAGTATCCCGATTACGATCCTCTCAAACTGGCAAAAACGATATGCGAAATGAAGGGGTGGCAACTTCACGCCGTCTGGTTCTACACCGGCATACCGGATAAAAAGGAGAATGAATTCTGGAACCACTTCTGGACGGCGAAACTGGCGCGAATGGGAAGGCAGAGAATCCACACTTTTGCAAGAACGGTGCGCAACAAAAAGGAAAAAGGAATCGATATCAGGATCGCCCTCGATATGGTTCGGATGGCAAGGCAGGGCAATTATGATGTTGGAATCATATTCAGTCAGGATCAGGATTTATCGGAAGCGGTAAACGAGATAAAAGAGCAGGCTTTCATCGCCGACAAATGGATAAAGCTGGTTTCCGCTTTTCCGAAAAGCTCGATGTCGCAGAATACCAGAGGAATTAACGGCACGGACTGGGTTCCGATCGATTCGGCGTTATACGAGTCCTGCGTGGATCCTAACGATTATAGAAAGCCTCGAAGATGATTTTTTTGAGCAAACGGTTATGAGCAACGGAATAGTTATAAACACGGCGGCTCTGGAGCCTCTCTACAAATCGTGGGAGGAACCGAATCGCCATCGCGTTCGGGCCCAAAGGCGCGGCGAACCGGCTCAGATAATAGAAGGAAGGCGCTCCTCCTCCATCACCATAGCGCAAACCCTTCGGGGGGAAGTGAGCCAGTGGCGCGCATCCTCATACTTCGGCGCGAGCGACACCAGCAGATATCTCATGGAGCACTGGTTCGGGCGGAGTCATCTAAGAACCACGCCTGCGGGAGATGAATTTGAATTCCGTTATTATTTTTGCCAGAGAGAAGCGATAGAAACCCTGATCTATCTCAAGGAGGTTCGCCGTATAAACTGCCTCTCCCAGATAATCGGAGAATTTGGAGGGCCGGACGCAGAGATTGCCGCTCTGGGAGTGGCCGAAGAAGAAGACGCGTGGAGCCGTTACGCTTTCAAACTGGCGACCGGTACAGGGAAAACAAAGGTGATGAGCCTTGCGATCGTCTGGAGTTATTTCCACGCCCTGCGCGAATCCAATTCCGATATGGCGAAACATTTTGTGGTAGTCGCTCCCAATCTAACCGTTTTTGAACGGCTGAAGGAAGATTTCGGCAATGGCAAGATATTCGATGAAGACCTGCTTATTCCATCCGAATGGCGGGGAGACTGGAATCTCTCCGTGGTTTTACAGGATGAAGCCGGAGGAGCGGTCACCGGAGGGTCTCTGTATCTGACGAATATCCATCGTCTGTACGACTTGTCGAAACGGAGAAAAAAGAAGGAAGAAGAAACATATAGCTGGGCGGGGCCTCCTGTTTCCCGCGCTAAAGCTCTCGATACAGGGGCGGCGTTAAGAGACAGGATTACGGCGCACAGCCGGTTAATGGTTCTGAATGACGAGGCGCACCATCTCTGGGATCCCGGCTCCGCATGGAACGAGGCCATCGGTTTTCTGCATGAAACCATTCGCAAGAGATCGGGCGGGGGATTGACTGCCCAGCTTGATTTTTCCGCCACCCCGAAAGATAACGCCGGAAATATTTTTAAACATGTAGTTTGTGATTCACCTTTGGGAGAAGCGGTTGACGGAGGGATAGTGAAAACTCCGGTTATCGGAAGCGGCGGGCAACTGATAACGCGGTCGCATGATAATGCGGCATATAAATATGAACAGCACTTAAAGATAGGGTACGAGCGATGGAAAGCGAGCTGGGAGGAATGGAAAAAGAGCGGGAAAAAAGCCCTGCTTTTTATTATGTGCGAGGATACGAAAGCGGCGAATGATATCGCCGGACGGCTGAATACCGACGAGTTATTCAAAGAGCTTAACGGCCTGACGATCAATCTGCACACAAACCTTAAAGGAAAAATAATTAAAACCGGCAGAGTTCCTAACCAGAGGCTGGAGTTCCGGGAAAACGAAAAGGAAATCAGCGATGATGACCTGAAAGCTTTAAGGAAGTTGAGCCGGGAGCTGGATTCCAATAAGAGTCTGTATCGATGTATTGTTTCCGTGCTGATGCTGAGAGAAGGATGGGATGTTCGTAACGTAACGACGATAGTTCCTCTGCGCCCTTACACTTCAAAGGCGAATATTCTTCCAGAGCAGACGCTTGGCAGAGGATTAAGGAGAATGACTCCTTCCGGCGAAGTTCAGGAGCTTGTTACCGTCGTTGAACATTCTGCGTTTGCGAGTCTTTATCAGCAGGAGCTGGCCCAGGAAGGGCTGGAGATTGAAATAATAGATATCGATAAGATCCCCAAAACCACCGTATCCATTTTCCCGGATAGGGATAAAAAAGATGTCGAGGCTCTTGATATCCGGATTCCGCTTCTTTCATCGAAATATAAAGTTATTCCGAAACTGGAAAAACTTTCAATAGAAGACGTAAAACAGGCTTTCGGGCGTTACGCTCCTTTGCCGATCGGTACAAAAGGGAAAGATGAAATTGAGTATGAAGGAAGGACTCTTTTCACAAACGAGATAGTGGAAAGAATGAAAATCAGTCTCCAGTTGCTGGAATCCGGAGTTGGCGCTGTTTCATATTTCGTAAGTGAACTGGAACATATCTGCAGGTTGAGAAATACGCATTCCGTACTGGCATCTTTGATACAGACTTTTCTGGAAGAAATTCTTTTTGAGAAAAAAACGTCAATATATGATCCGCATCTTGTAGCCAGACTGTCCGACCCCGATGTGAGGGAGCATGTCAGAGCGACTTTTGTTCCTTTGATTCGGGCAAGAACCGTAAAAACCGAGCCCAGAAAAAGAGAAAGCGGATATTATGCGTTAGCTGAATGGAAACCTTATCAGGTAACCTCTACGGAAAGACGCCCGGTCAGAACAGCTCATAAAACGCTTTTCAATCTTGTGCCGTGCAACCGTGGCCTGGAAGTGGCAATGGTAGAGTTTCTGGAGCGAGCTAACGATGTGGTGGCATTCGCCAAGAATGCGGGGCCGCAATCTTTCCGTGTGGATTATATGTCGGAAGGGCAAAGGCTGGCTTTTTATACACCCGACTTCTTTGCAAGAACAAAAGACGGGAACTATCACCTGGTTGAAACTAAGGGGCGGGTTGACAGAGATGTTCCGGTTAAAGCGCGGGCGGCCATGGCATGGTGTAAGTCCGCCTCCACCGACAAATGTAAATGGAAATATCTGTATGTGCCGCAATCCCTGTTTGAGCGGGAAACGGGAACTTCCATAGATGCTCTGGCGAGAGCTTGCAATCCCGCCCTTAAAGACTTGATCGCGGAAAAAGAAACTACCGCTCAAATGCCGCTTTTTGAAGGAGAACCAGAAGAGGAAGCATCGGGAATAAAGGGTCTGGTTGAAAAAGCGATTCTGGATACTTTGCCTTCCAGATATAGAAAGGCGGCGGAGGAAGCTATTGTTCTGTACCATTTTTTTGAACGCAAACAGAACATGAATTTTGCGCCGGTCTTTACGGCTCTTTTCGGCTCTATGGATGAAGCGGCGCGGGGATTGATTCTCCGGAAAATGTTATCAGATATGCCGAGTGATTTTGTTGAACAAAAAGACTGGTTTGAGCCGTATATGAAAAATATAGACTATCGGAATGAGGGATATTACAAAAGTACGGCGAAGAACCTGAAACGGACGCTGGTTTTTAAAAACGGTATATCCCCTATAGGCCTTTTAAGATCATGCCTGAATTTCGCCATGAATGACAACAGCAGGATTGAGGGAGTTTTCCTTTCGGTAAAAAATAATTTCAGGATAAGCGGAGGAAGAGAACTTTTATCCCTTGTGGAAGATATTAACGAGTTTCGCAATACCTATATCGCTCATCAGGAAAAGGAATTGAACGACGAAAAAATGGCGAAGAAAGAACTCAGGAAATGGATTGAGGGATTGAAAATAATTTCAGAAAGTTAATGTCTGCGGAAGGCGAGGAGGTATTCTACGTTGCCTTTGGCCCCTTTGACGGGCGATTCCATCCGCCCCAAACTTTCAAGCCCGAGTTCGCGTCCGTGCGCGGCTATTTTAGCGGCGGCCTTTTCCCGCACGGTTTCGTCTTTTATCACCCCTCTGCCTCGGTCGGCTTCCGCGCGACCTGCCTCGAACTGAGGTTTCAATAGAGCGATTATCATACCCCCCGGCAGGGTAACCGATTGCGCAGGCCCCAGCACAAGCTCAAGCGATATGAACGACACATCGATGACAACGATATCGAACATTCCCCCTACAGCTTCCGGCGAAATCTCCCGCGCGTTGAATTTCTCAACCACCTTCACCCTATTATCGTTGCGCAGTTTCCAGTCGAGCTGTCCTTTCCCCACGTCGAGCGCGAGGACGCTTTCCGCGCCGCTTTGAAGAAGGCAGTCGGTAAACCCGCCGGTGGACGCGCCGATATCGAGCGCGCGCTTCCCCCGCACGTCTATTTTGAAATGTTCAAGCGCCGCTGAAAGCTTCATTCCCCCGCGCGATACGTATGGATGCTCCTTTTTCTTTACGGTTATCTCCGCGCTTTCCTCGATGGGGGTTCCGGCTTTGTCGAGCCTTTCAACGCCCCG
>JAJRYM010000093.1 GCA_024275775.1 Nitrospirota bacterium | reverse complement strand
GACGTGGTTAAACGGTTCGGCGGGGGATCAGCCGTCTATCATCATCTTGAGGAGATAACCTACTGCTTCGTTACCCGCCCGGAGGTCTTTCCGATTCCTTCAGAAGGTCGGTGGCGGAAAATATTCTGCACTCTTCTGAAAAAACTCGGGCTGGAGGTCGAGCCGTGTCGATTAAACCAGCAGGCGTCGCAGACAACCTGCTTTTCCTCGGCCTCAGCCGACGAGCCTACAATCGGAGGCAGGAAATGGGTAGGCTCCGCGAGGCGCAAATCCCGAACCGCTTATCTTCAGCACGGTTCCATTCTTTTGAAACGCCAGCCGGAACTGATGAGCCGCATAATAAAAGAGCCGGCTTCGGACAGCTCCATCGGCCTTGCCGACCTGATTCCCGGTTTGAAGAAGGACGACGTGATACAGCTTTTCATCGAGGCTGTGGAATTGGTGTTCGATATTATTCTTGAAAACGATTCCCGCGCCGTACATGGCACTGCCTGCTTGGAAACCTCCGAGAACCGGCACGAAAAATAATTGGCTTGCCTGCGGCGTTGACGGCCAATAAAGTATATAGCCATGAAACGTGCGTCCGGCGGACGGGCAGGCGGCGGGTAATAAACCTTGGTTTCCGGTTGAGAAAGTGAAACAGGCATATACGGTTGAGAACAGACTCAGTAATTGTCATTGCGAGCGACCGAAGGAAGCGTGGCAATCTCAACTAATTACTTGCCGGATTGCCGCGTCGCGCCTGCGCGCGCCTCGCAATGACAGGATGTTGTAATCTCGCTTATCCGGGAATCAAAGTAATAAAGAGAGGAAACTATGAAACAGAAGGTAGCGGTAATTGGAGCGTCCGGTTACGCCGGTATGGAAGCGGTAAAACTGCTTTCCGGGCATCCTTTTGTAGAGCTTGTGGCGGCTTCTTCCAAAAGCCACACTGGCCGGCATCTTTCTTCCGTTATGGGAGCGTCCGCGCCGGACATGGTTTACTGCGACCTGGAAGCGGAGGAGGTTTTCATGGCCGATGTAATCGTGGCCTGCCTGCCGCACTGCCACGCCATGGATCGGGTGAAGGAGTGGCGCGGTTCGGGCAAAACGGTGCTGGACCTTTCGGCCGATTTCCGGCTTGAAAGCCATGAAAATTTCGAGGAGTGGTACGGACGTCCGCATACCGCCGTTGAGCTTCTCAAGGAGGCGGTTTTCGGCCTGCCGGAGGTTAACCGTGAACATCTGAAAACGGCCGACCTTATAGCCTGCCCCGGCTGTTATCCAACGGCCGGCTCTCTGGCCGCACTGCCTGCGCTGAAGGCGGGCATAGTGGAGCCGAACATAATAGTAAACGCGGTTTCCGGCGTGAGCGGAGCGGGACGGCAGGCGAATGCGGAGTACGCTTTCTGCGAACTCAATGAAAATATGCAAGGGTACGGCGCGCCGACCCATCGCCATACGCCGGAAATCGAGCAGACGCTTTCAAAGGCCATCGAAGGCGGGGTGCGGGTAAGTTTCGTGCCGCATTTAGGCCCTTTTAGCCGAGGGCTTTACGCCACGGTTTACGCCACTCTCACAAGCGAAACCGATCAGGAAACGGTTGAGAAAATTTACCGGGATTTCTACGCGTCGGAACCGTTCGTGGCCGTCTGCGCGGAAAACCCCCGGCTCAAAGACGTGGTGAACACAAACTACTGTCATCTGCGCCCGGTGGTGGATGAACGAGCCGGACGGCTTATCGTGTTCAGCGCTATTGATAATCTTATTAAGGGCGCGGCGGGGCAGGCTGTGCAATGTCTCAACATCCGGTTCGGCTTCCCGGAAAAGTCCGGGCTGTAACGGAGCCCGCCGTGATACCCGCAGGCTTTCTTTTTTTCTCCGGCCGAGCCGGAATCAAGAAGAACGGCGAAAACGATATCGGGATAATCGTAAGCGAGGTTCCGTGCGTTACGGCGGGTGTTTTTACCCGCAATCTGGCCACGGCCGCTCCGGTTCTTTTAAGCAGGGAAAACCTCCGGCTGGCCAAACGGCACCGCGCGATTATATGCAACAGCGGTTGCGCGAACGCCGCCATGGGGAAAGCCGGCATGAAGGATGCCGAGCTGATGGCCGAGTGCGTGGCGCATGCGCTCTTCTGCAAACCGGAGGAGGTGCTTGTGGCGTCCACGGGAGTAATAGGCGAAAAACTGCTGGTGGATAAAATCACAAACGCAGTGGCCTCTATTTTTAAAAAACCGGATAGCTCCCACGCAGGTTTCGCGCGGGCTATTATGACCACCGACGCCGGGCCGAAAACCGCGCGGGCATGCGTAAATATAGGCGGCAAAAAAGTGAAACTGCTCGGCGTAGCGAAAGGTGCCGGGATGATTCATCCGAATATGGCCACTATGCTGGCGTTTATCGTAACCGATGCGGCTGTGGGTAAACCGCTCCTAAAAAAAATCCTCAGTGAGGCTGTGGAGATGTCGTTTAACCGGATAACGGTGGACGGCGATACCAGCACCAACGACTCTGTATTTCTTATGGCAAACGGCTCGGCGGGCAACTCGCCCGTGAGGAGCGGAACCGCCGATTACAAAAAATTAAGCGGAGCCGTTAGCGAAATATGCGCTTCGCTGGCGGAACAGATAGTGGCGGACGGCGAAGGCGCCGCGCGCGTTGCGGAAATCCGCGTGGAAAAAGCCAAAAACCCAGCCGAGGCGCTGGCTGTCGCTAAAACCGTAGCCGGTTCGCTTCTTGTGAAAACCGCGCTTCACGGCGGCGACCCGAACTGGGGGCGAATAATAGCCTCGGCGGGCCGTTCCGGCGTAAAGCTGGATATCGACAAAGTTGAACTTTACTTTGGAAAATATTGCGCCTTCCGCAACGGAGCGCCGGTTGGAAAGGAATCCGTTCTCGCCCGCGAGATGCGCAAAAAAAAGGTGCTGATGCGGCTTATTCTGCACCGAGGAAAGGCCGAAGCGTCTTACCTGTTCTGCGATATCGGCCGGAAGTATATTGCCATAAACGCCGATTACCGAAGTTGAGGCATGGAGACGCTTTTCGATTCGCCTGAAGAACTTCGGGAAAAACCGTACACCGTTTCCGAGATTTCAAGGCTTGTAAAAAATACGCTTGAGGCGGAGTTTCCTTCGATATGGGTGGAAGGGGAGATAAGCAGAATTACCGACCATCCTTCGGGGCATATCTACATGACGCTTAAGGAAGGGCGGGATACGCTGGACGCGAACCTATGGAAACAGAAAAGAGGCATCCTGAAATTCGAGCCGGAGCAGGGGATGCAGGTGCTGGTGAAGGGAAGAATTTCCAGCTACCCCCCTTACAGCAAGTACAACCTGATTGTCGAGCGGATCGAACCGGCCGGCATAGGCGCGCTTCAGATAAAGTTCGAGCAGTTAAAGAAGAAGCTGGAGGCGAAAGGCTATTTTGATGAAGAGCGCAAGAGACCGCTTCCTCCATTTCCGAAAACAATCGGCGTGATTACTTCCGGCTCCGGCGCGGCGTTCAGGGATATTGCCGGGATACTCAAAACACGCGACCCGGGGATAAGGATAATATTGGCGCCGGTGCTGGTGGAAGGGGAGAAGGCCAAAGACCAGATTGCCGAAGCGATAGACGATTTTAATCGGCTGTCCGGCGTGGATATTATCATCGCGGGGCGCGGCGGAGGATCGCCGGAATCGCTCTGGGCGTTCAACGAGGAGGTTGTGGCCGATGCGCTCTTCCGGTCGAAAATTCCGGTGATAAGCGCGGTTGGGCACGAGATAGATTTCACCATCAGCGATTTCGTAGCCGACAGGCGCGCCTCCACCCCAAGCAACGCGGCCGAGATTGCCGTGAAGGTGCGGGCCGACGTAGCCCATACCGTTAAGAGCCTGGTCGGCAGGCTTGTTTCCATGGCCCAGTCCGATGTGAGCGAGCGAAGCAACAGGATTGCCGACCTGCTGGGAAGAACGGTTTTTGCCGACCCGACAAGGTTTCTGGAAGATTACGTAAAACGGGCGGACGAATGTCTTACGCGGATAACAAAGGGGGTTAAACGGAACCGGCTGGATTTGCAAAACAGGTTTGACGTGCTTTACCGGCATCTGAAACTGCTTAAACCCGAAGACCTGATAAAACGGCGCATGGAGAAAATCGCAATTCTGCAAAGCAGGCTGTGGCTGAATATTCGGGAGGCCGTAGGCGGCAAACAGAAGCGATACTCGGAATTTCCGGCCTCTCTTCTCCGCCGGGAAATGCTGGGGGCGCTGGCGGGCAAACGGCAGTTAATAGCCGTTGCGGCGGGCAAGCTGGATATGCTTTCTCCGTTGAAGGTACTGGAAAGAGGATACGCCATCGCGCGAAAGCAGGATGGAACGATTATTCTGGACGAATCTCAGGTAGCCGAGGGAGAGGATATAAAAGTGCGCCTTAAAAAATCAGCTATGGACTGCCGCGTTGTTTCCAAAGAACGGATAGAGGGCGACTGACGCCGAAAACGGTCAGGAATAATGCCCCCATACCGTAAGGGCGACGAAGCCGATGATGGCCAGTACGCCGAGAGCCATCGCAACCGGCCTGCTTCTGTAGCGTCTTTCTTTTTTGTTATCCATGAATGGAATGAGCATTAGAAACAGGACAATAACCCCCTGGGATGCTACGCCGAGGATTTTCGGAGCCCACGCGCCGAGGAATTCGAGTTTTTCCGCTATTTTCAGCATCTGGTAGGCCGCGAGAAAATACCATTCCGGCTTGATGTGTTCGGGGGTGTTGAAAGGGTCCGCCTTCGCGTCCAGATGCGGCGGGAAGATGGTGGCGAGTGTTATAAGCAGAACCAGCAGAAACAGGCAGATGATAATCTGCTCCGCTACATGCTCCGGGAAAAACCATTTCATCTTCCCCTCGCGGGTGAGCCGTTTTTTCTCCTCCATCGGAAGATGTTTTATTTCGACTTCTTTTTTCATTACATCGGCCCCGATATTCCCTGCCGTCTTATCTGGAAGAAGTGAAGCACAAGAAATACCCCCATTGTTATGGGCAGTATCATCACGTGGATGGCGAAAAACCTGTTAAGCGTTACCTGGCTTATCTCGCTCCCGCCCCGCATCAGCTCCTTGACGAACTCTCCAACAACCGGTATGGCCGCAGGCGTTTCGGTGCCGACCACGGTCGCCCAGTATGAAAGCTGAGTCCATGGAAGCAGATAGCCGGTAAAGGCAAAGCCGAAAGTTAGCAGAAGAAGCACGACGCCGTTAACCCAGTTCAGCTCGCGCGGGGGTTTGTATATGCCGGAGAAAAAGATTTTCGCCATGTGAATGATGACGGTTACCACCATCAGGTTCGCGCCCCATGCATGCATGCCCCTTACGGCCCAGCCGAAATCGACGCTGTTGGTAATCATAACCACCGAATCGTAGGCTTTTTCGGTTTCGGGAATGTAGTAGACCATCAAAAGCAGTCCTGTGACGATCTGGGTGAGGAACAGGAAAAAAGTGATGCCGCCGAAGCAGGAGAGCAGGCCAAGATGCGTGGGGGCGAGCTTGTCGAACACTTCCAAATCCAGAATTTCCCGGATGTCCAGCCGGTCGTTAACATATCGGTATGTTTTTATAAGATAGCTGTTGGTAATGGTAATCGGGCCGAACCGGACTTTTTCCATATCAGGCATCTCCCACTATCGCTTTGTCTCCTTCGATTCTGGAGGCGAATGTTGGCAACGGTTTTGGTGCCGGCCCGGCGAGCACTTTTCCTGTGATATCGAATTTCGCACCGTGGCAGGGACACTTGAGAATCTTTTCCGATTCCGAATATTTGACGATACAGCCGAGGTGGGTGCAGACAGCCGAAAGAGCGACAACCTTCTGCTGGTTCAGCCGGATAAGAATGGCCGGTTTCCCTTTGAATTTGAAGAACCTGCTTTCGCCTATGGCCACTTCGCCCAACGGTATTGTGACTGAGACTGCTTTAACGGCTCCCGCTTTTTTCGATGGGAAAAGGTAGCGGAAAAGAGGGTAGAGAGTTCCCATAAAAGCCGCGCCTCCGGACGCTACGAGAGAGGATAAAATAAAAAATCGCCTTGAAGCCGGCATTTCATCCCATGCTTTTTCCCGCACCTCATGTTCCTGATTTGACATTTAACGCGCCTGAAAAACCTTTTCCGACCTGTTCATTTCTATCTTCATTTCCATCTCCTGTATGATGGCCGGCCGATATATATAATCAATCTGAGCCGATACGAAAATCTCCCCTGCGGGTTCCATATAAAACACCAGTTTTTCTTTTCGTTTTTCGCCAGGCTCCAGACGGTTGTCTTTTACAATCTGGGTTCCGTGCCCCATCATTATTTCGCTGTCGCTCAAAAGTTCCCGCCCCTGCGCGTCAAAAATGATTTTTTCGTACCTGACCACCCGCTTTTTCGTGACGTTTCTTCCATTCGTAACCTTGCAGGTGACTACAAGCTGTCGCGAGGGAATGCCGGTCGGCACGGAATGTCCCGACCCGACATTTTCAACTGTCAGATTTATGATTATTCTGTCCTTCCCGCGCAGAATGTTTGTAATGTCGATTTTTACGGCTTTTTTTAACTGGGTGAGGGAGTGACCGCCCGCGAGGTAATGGCTGAAAAGCTTTTTCTTTTCCGAACCGCTCCTGGCTTTCTGCTGAGGCATATGGCAGGTCTGGCACTGGATGCCTTTCTCCGCATAACTGCTGTTTTTCCACTCCGAGTAGGTTCCCATTATTGTTATGCCGTTGGCCGAATATTCGTGGCAACCGGCGCACAGTTCGGATTTTTTATGAATCGGCGAATAGGCGCGCTCGTGATATTCTCCCGTGCCGCCGCCTATGGGCGACCGTATTGTCCGCCCCACGTCCAGGCTGAACCGCTCCGGGTTTTCCGGGTCTACCGCGTGGTTTACGCCTTTTATGGAATGGCAGAAGTGGCAGGTAACCCCTTCCATGGTAATGTCGTTTTCAGCGTCGTAATCACCCGTAACCCGGACTGTGGGGGCATGACAGCTTAGGCAGAGCTTTTTGACCTCGCCTTTTGAAGCGTGATACGCTTCCATGAATGACGTATGAAATATGGGATCCTCCACGGCATGCGAATGCAGTGAATCTTTCCACATGGAAAAAATCTCCTCGTGGCATGAGCCGCAGTTTTTCGCGGGGGAAATAACCCCTTTTTCCAAAGGAGGCGGTAGGGTGGGAGAGCCGGCCGGAGCCGTTGCGGGAAAAAAGAGAATCATTGCCATCACGACAAACGGCCACTTATAATACAAAAAAGATTTGAAAATTTTCACGTTTAACCTGTTTTGTTAGCCAAATGTATTTGGAAAATTTTTTTACTCAACCTGTCCCCTTTAATTCCAAGCAGAGATTTTTAAAGTAAAGTAATGACCGAAGATTATTATAAAGTACTGGGAGTAAACAAAAAAGCCTCAGATGCCGAAATAAAATCGGCCTATCGCAAACTGGCGAAAAAATACCATCCCGACCGCAACAGTGGCGACAAGAACGCGGAGGAGATGTTTAAAAAGATAAGCGAAGCCTACGCCGTTTTGAGCGACTCCGAAAAAAGAAAAAATTACGATATGTTCGGGAGCGAGAAATTCCACCAGCGATTCTCGCAGGAAGATATTTTCAGGGGGGCTGATTTTTCCGGTACTTTCAGGGAATTCGGGATAGATTTCGGGGAGATTTTCGGAGGCGCTTTCGGTTTTCCGTTCGGCGGCCGCCAGCCGGTAAACCTGGACGCAACCTCAAGGATTGAAATCTCGCTTGAAGAATCCGTCATGGGCGGACAGCGGCAGATAAGTTTTAAGACGCCTGCGGGCATGGATACCCTGAACGTCAAAATCCCCGCAGGTATTCCGGACGGAGGAAAATTAAGGCTGGCAGGCAAGGGCAACGCGCAGGGCGGCAGGAGAGGAGACCTCTATATAGAAGTAAAAATCGCCCCGCATCCACGGATAAGGCGGGAAGGCAACGATATCTTTATCAGGCAGGATATATCCGTATCTTCCGCTCTGTTGGGGGGAACGGTGGAGGTGGAAACTTTTGAAGGGGTGCGAAAGGTGAAAATTCCCCCCGGCACCGGTCCGGGCCGGAAAATCCGGATAAAAGGGGAAGGGGTTCGGCCGTTGAAAGGCGGTAAAAAAGGAGATCTATATATTGAAACAGGACTGCGCCTCCCCTCGACACTTTCCATGGAGCAGAAAGAGCTGGTGAAAAAACTGAGAGATACCGGCCTCTGACAACGAGGCTTCCTTTTAAACGCCATATAACCTTTACTTTTCAATGCGTTATAGTTAGCGCATGGGATAGCTATATACTATAGCGACTTTTTCTGGTACACTTGTCTTAATCTAAGTGGGATTGGGAGAAAATATTCAGTTGCAGAAAACAGCGGTTAACCTTAAATGCGGTGCCAAGGTGGTCTATCCTGCCCACGGTATCGGCATTGTGGAAAAAGTTGAGAAGGTACGGGCCAACGGCGGCCATACGGCTTTCTATACTATCCGGCTAGACGAATCCAATATGACCATACAGGTGCCGGATAAATCCGTCTCGCGCATAGGTATCCGCGCGGTAATCGGCAAAAAAGAGATTCCCAAGCTGATGCGAACCCTGAAGAAATCCCGCGGCCGGCAGGACAGCATCCTGAACTGGCATAAAAGGCAGAAAAGCTATCTTGAGCGGATCAAATCCGGGTCGGTTTTCGAGCTGGCTGAAATCCTGTCCGAGCTCAATTACATCATGAGCAAAAAGGAGCTTTCTTTCGGGGAACAGCGGATGTTCGAAAATGTGCGGGAGCTTCTTGTTCTTGAGCTCGCGGAAGCTAAAGGCATTGAAAGAAAGAAAGCCGACATTTTGCTGGATAAGGCTTTTTCCGCCTGATTTCTTCCGAACTTTAAAGTTCCAATCTCTCCCTTTCGCCTGATTGGCAATTTTTTCTTTTCCCCCTCAACTGTCGCTTGACACGCCGCAACTCCGATTTTATTCAATTATCAAGAAAGGAGGTGCAGGATATGAAAAACAAGGATTGGGTGCCCTGGAAGAGGAACGAAGAGAAATCTCTGGTAAAGCATGGCAACATCAGCCCGTTGCTTGGCCTCCAGAGGGATATGGACAGGATGTTTGAAGATTTCATGCAAAGTTTCGGCCGGGAATGGGGTTTAGGCCTTACGCCGTTCCTGTACGAAAGCGATTCCTTGGGCAGCGTTTACCCGAAGGTAAACGTAAGTGAAAGCGATAAGGCAATCGAGATTGCGGCGGAGCTTCCGGGCCTTGACGAAAAGGATGTGGAAATTCTTCTTGCCGACGATACCCTCACGATAAAGGGAGAGAAAAAGCTCGATAAAGAGGACAAGAAGAAGAACTACTACCGCTTCGAAAGTTCCTACGGGTCGTTTTCGCGCGCTATTCCGCTTTCAGCCGATGTCGACAGGGATAAAGTGGAAGCCTCCTTCAGGAAAGGCGTCCTCACCGTAACCCTGCCGAAAACGGAAGAGGCCAAATCGCATGTAAAACGGATTGAAGTAAAAAAGGGCTGAATCGGTTAAAATATAGGTGAGAAAGAGGCATGGCCGCCACCAGCCAACGCCGGGTTTCCGGCCAGTGAGTTATGGATGGCCGGTCAGCCTTTTTCTCCATTTTTTTTATTTGCGCAAAACGGGAGATTTTTTAAGGGAGCCGATGCCGGTTTACGAATACGAACATTCTGAAAAGCCATGCTCCATCGGCAAGCTGTTCGAGGTTGAACAGCGGCTGGATGAAGCCGTTCTCGCGCGCTGTCCTTCCTGCGGCGGCGCTGTTCGCAAGCTCATATCCCTTGTGAGCGTTAACACGCCCAAGTCCAATACCGAACTTCGGGACCTCGGCTTTACCAAACTCGTAAAGAAGAGCGACGGCAACTATGAAAACGTTACCGCCCGCAAAGGCGAAAGCAGGATAATGGAACGCGGTAAATCCGGTACCGTTCCCGATTTTTCCAAAACCATCACCGATTAGAATTCACCGCCGTTTCTCTGCGCTACTTCCGCCGGGCTGTAAAAAGTTTACGCTCTTTTTACCTTTTCTTCACAATTGGCCGTTATACTTAATCCGGAAAAGGTAAGTTTATGGGAAAAGAAAAAATAATCATCGTAGAAGATGAAACCGACATCCGCGAGGTTATCGAATACAACCTCAAAAGAGAGGGGTACGAAACTCTCGTCGCTTCCAACGGCGAGGAGGCCCTCCGCGTAATCGCCAGATATTCTCCAGATCTCGTGATACTGGACCTGATGTTGCCCGGTCTTGACGGCATAGAAGTATGCAGAAAACTAAAAGAAGACCCGCTTACCCGCTCAATCCCCGTAATAATGGTTACGGCGAAAGGCGAGGAAAGCGACGTAGTTCTGGGGCTGGGCATGGGAGCGGATGATTACGTAGCCAAACCGTTCCGGCCGAAGGAGCTTATGGGGAGAGTCAGGGCGGTT
>JAJRYM010000092.1 GCA_024275775.1 Nitrospirota bacterium | reverse complement strand
TTCATGCAGGAGCTTATACGCTCCGGCGGGCTGATGGAGTCCGTTAGAAAGAAGATAGGTTCCTGATATGCCGCTGATAGCGCTCTGCGCCGGCGACGGCATCGGGCCTGAAGTAACCGCCGAGACCGTAAAGGTTCTATGGGCTATCGATAAAAAACACGGCTTCGGGTTCGAGTTCGTAGATGCTCCCGTGGGAGGAAGCGCGTATGATCTGTTCGGCACGCCTCTGCCTGCGGACAGCCTTGAAAAAGCCAAAAAAGCCGACGCCGTTTTCCTCGGCGCGGTGGGCGGCACTAAATGGGAATCACTCGATTACTCGGTAAGGCCGGAACGCGCACTGCTGGGGCTTAGAAGCGAGCTGGACCTTTTCGCCAATCTTCGTCCGGCGCGTCTGTTTGCGCCGCTCATCGACGCTTCCAGCCTGAAGCGCGAGGTGGTGGAAGGGATTGATATTCTCGTTGTGCGGGAGCTTACCGGCGGAATCTATTTCGGCAAACCGCGCGGCGTGGAAGAGTACGAAGGCGGCAAGCGCGGAGTGAACAGCCTCGTTTACACCACCCCGGAGATAGAGCGGATTGCGCGGGTGGCTTTCGAATCGGCCCGCAAGCGTACGGGCAAAGTCTGCTCGGTCGACAAAGCCAACGTGCTGGAATGCACCGAGCTGTGGCGCGAAGTGGTAACCGCACTGCACGACGCGGAATATCCCGATATCGACCTTTCGCACATGTATGTGGATAACGCCTGCATGCAGTTGATACGCAACCCGAAACAGTTCGACGTGATAGTAACCACCAACCTGTTCGGCGATATTTTAAGCGACGCCGCGGCGATGCTTACCGGCTCGATAGGGATGCTTCCGTCCGCCTCTCTTTCCGGCACGAAAGGGATGTACGAGCCGGTTCATGGAAGCGCGCCGGACATAGCGGGGCAGGGGATAGCCAACCCGCTCGCGTCCATACTGTCGGCGGCGATGATGCTTACCTATTCGTTCGACGCGCCGTCAGCGGGCGCGGAAATAGAAAAAGCCGTGGCGGCCGTTCTGGAAAAAGGATACCGCTCGGCCGACATCTACTCCGAAGGATGCAAGCGGGTATCGACCGCCGAGATGGGCGAACTCGTTATCGAGGAACTGGGCAAATGAGTTCAAAGGTGTTCAACGTAGCCGTTGTAGGCGCTACCGGCGCGGTCGGCCAGGAAATGGTGAAAACTCTCGAATCAAGAAATTTTCCCGTAGCATCGCTGAGGCTGTTGGCATCGGCGAAGTCCGTAGGCAAGACGGTTTCCTTTATGAGGCGGGATATCGAGGTTGAAGAGCTTCAGGAAGATTCGTTTCGCGATATAGATATAGCGCTCTTCAGCGCGGGAGGCGGCGTATCGCAAACCTTCGCGCCGATTGCCGCCGAAGAAGGGGCAGTTGTTATAGACAACTCGTCGGCGTTCCGGATGGATGACGATGTTCCGCTGATAGTGCCGGAAATAAACGGCTCCGACGTTGCCCGGCACAGCGGGATAATTGCCAACCCGAACTGTTCCACTATTCAGATGGTAACGGCGCTGTATCCTCTGCATCTCAAGGCGAGGATAAAAAGGATTGTTGTGGCGACCTATCAAGCGGTATCGGGAAGCGGCCAAAAAGCCGTGGACGAACTGAGCAAACAGGTGCGGGATATTTTCTCCATGAAGGGAACCAGCAGTGATGTGTACCCGCATCAGATAGCGTTCAATTGCCTGCCGCATATAGATGTTTTCGAGGAAGACGGCTACACAAAAGAAGAAATGAAAATGGTGAACGAAACGAAAAAGATAATGGACGACGATTCCATAGAGATTTCGGCCACCTGTGTGCGGGTGCCGGTTTTCTACAGCCATTCCGAGGCTGTAAACGTTGAGTTTCACGAACAGATGTCGCCGGAATACGCGCGGGACATTCTGGCGCTGGCGCCGGGAGTCGGCGTTTTGGATATTCCGACCGAAAATGTTTATCCGATGGCGATCGACGCGGCGGGGAACGACGAGGTGTTTGTTGGCAGAATCCGCAAGGATTCTACCGTTAATTTCGGCCTTAACATGTGGGTTGTGGCCGACAATATCAGGAAAGGCGCGGCCCTTAACGCTGTACAGATAGCCGAACTTTTGAAATAATATTAACGTTAAAGATTAAATCGGTAATATTGCGTTTTTCCGTGAGGTGTTGTTGCCCGCAAAACAGATGGAAAAGGAAGTATCTGAAGAAAGCCGTTCTGACGCCGATGAGAACTCCGTTGATGAATTTGAAGAGGAGTTTTTAAAGCAACAGAAAAAATCGCGCCTCAGGAATCTTGTTTTTCTGTTTATTTTTGTTTTGGGTTTGACGGCGGGCGGTTTTCTTTCATGGTTCAGAAGCGGCCTTGCCGTAAGGTTGTCTGAAACGGAGATTGCCGAAACCGGAGAGCCGGACTTTCTTATTATGGATAAGGCGCCGGATTTTACTATTCGGCCGCCCGTAAAAAAACCTGCTGTTGCAAAAAAGCCGGCTGAAACGGTGGCCGCCAAGCCGGTTTCCGAGGCAAAGAAAAAGCCGAAACCGCAACCTGCCATCAAACCAGCGAAGAAAAAACCGGTTGCAACAAAGGCCGCAAAAAAACCTTCGGCCGTACAAAAGCCGCCTGCCCTGAAGAAGCCGGTGAAGACTGTGGTTGCCAAAGCGGTTACAAAGAGAAAAGAAAAGTCGAAACCTCAACCTGCCATCAAACCAGCCGCAACTGCGGTAGCCAAACCAACTTCCAAGGCCGCGAAACAGAAACCGGCTACGAAGGAGACGATTAAAATATCTCCGGCAGAAAAACAAAAAGCGGTCTTAAAGGCTGAGACCGTAAAACCTGCAAAGGCGGTGGAACCGGCAGTTCGGCAAAAAGAGAAGATAGTTGCGCAGGCGAAAACCGCCGTTAAGATTGCCGGGCAGAAAAAGCCCGGCGTTAAAAAAGCGAGCGTCCGCGGTAAATCCGGCGTTACATACTATCTGCAGATTGGCATTTTCAGCAAAAAGAAATACGCCCAAAAAATGGGGGATTCTCTTAAGTCGCTGGGGCTTAAACCTTCCTACAGGGAAATGACTATTTCCGTAACCGGCTATTCGGTTTCGGCAGGCCCGTACGGTTCGCAGGCAGAGGCT
>JAJRYM010000091.1 GCA_024275775.1 Nitrospirota bacterium | reverse complement strand
GGATATCTCCGGTGAAATCGACGACCGTTGAAGGCAGGTTTTCAAGCGGGCCGTGGTCTATGATTACTCCCACAGCGTTGAGGAACTCCGGCGCGAGATCTCCGATGGCGCACAAAGGCTCCTCTGTGGCAACGTTTACCGACGTGGTGACTATCGGCCCGCCGAAATTCCGCACTATCTCCAGCGGTACGGGATGGTCGGGCACTCGTATCCATACGGCGTGCTCGGCGTTCATCATCTTTCTTGGAGCGGAACTCTTCATGGTGAGGATAAACGTATAAGGGCCGGGAAGCAGATGCCGCATGATTCTGAAAGCCGTATCGGAAACCTGCGCGTATTCCGATACGCCGCTCAGCGATTCGCAAATGAAGCTGAAAGGCTTGTGCCGAGGCCTCTGTTTTAACCGGCTAAGCTTTTCAAGCGCGCGCCGGTTTTTCAGGTCGCACCCTATGCCGTAAAGCGTATCGGTGGGGTAGATTATCAGCTCCCCCTTTTCAAGCGCGGAAACGGCCGCTTCTATCATCCTGCCGGATATTCCCCCTCGAAAAACAGTTGCTCCCATAGCGTTATTCTATTGGTCTTTCCCCACCCATACAAGACGGCAGGCTGAAAGGAAATGCGATATCTGTAACGGTCTCCATAGGGAGCAGGCAAACAAAGACTACGAAAAACTGATAGAATTAATTTAAGATTTGAGAACATATCCGTGCGCTCTTGCGTACGGCAAAAAACAAAAATTAACCGGAGAGTTTCTAATGTTTGTTGACTGGGGTAAAAAATACGGAGTAGGGGTGCAGACCTTCGACACCCATCATATGCACCTTTTTGAGCTTATGAACAACCTTGCGGACGCGATAACCTGCAATAAGGAAAGCCTTAAAAAAAAGGAGATACTGGAGGAGCTGGGCGACTATTCCCTCATCCATCTGGATGCCGAGGAAAAAGCGATGGAGGCGCACGGATATCCCGATTATGAAAATCATAAGAAGGAACATATGGTTATGAGAAACAGGATTGCCGAGTTCCATGAACAGCAGGCAAGTGAAACCATCGCGCTTTCCGCCCTGCTGGATTTCATCGCCGACTGGTGGACAACGCATATTACGAAAACCGATAGGCGGTACAGCTCGTTTTTCAATGAAAAAGGTCTGAAATAGGATAACGCTGAAAACGGATTAACCTTCCGGCGTTCCCGCGCAAAACTTCACACCACCAGCCAGAACAGCCCCACGGCCAGCGCCGCGCCTGAACAGCCACGCAAAAATCTTCTGCGCGCGATTTCGCCCCCGCCCAGCACGTCCCGCATCGTCCTGCTCACAATCGAAGAGAAAAGCGACATAGCTATTATCGTTCCAACGCCGAACGTCGTCAGATAAAGCACCGATAGCGCTACGGTCGGCAGTGCGAGCGCCGGAAGCACCCCCACGATGTGAGAACTGCCCGCCATTCCGTGCAGAAGGCCTACCGCCGTAGCGGCATGGCTGTGCGTATGGGCGTTGCGCGCGCCGTGTTTTTTATCGGGAGTATGAAGATGGGTGTGAATATGTTCGGCTCCGCCATGTCTGTGCCTGTGCGCGTGAATTCTGCCGCGGGAAGCCGCCGTCAGCCCCCATAGTCCTATGGCTATCAGCATCACGCCTACAAGCCGTTCCGCGTATGCCGAGAAAGCCTCAAGCGGAAAAGTTCCTCTGAGAAGCAGGCCGACCGCCCCTACGAGAGCCGCGCCCGCCGCGTGCCCCACCCCCCATTTGAAACCTACCAGCAACGCCGCCCTATCCGCCTTCTCTGCGGTTTCGTCTGAACCGACAGTCAGGGGAGCAACGGCGGCCAGGTGGTCAGGCCCGGCCAGCACATGAACGAACCCGGCCGCGAATCCGGCGGTAGCTGTTAAAAAAATCATCGATTAACCTTTCATGTTCTTGCTTCAGGAGACGCGGGCAAAAGCAGGCCGTCCCGGTTTACGAGCAGGTTCCGGCGCCGGTTTTCTCTTCGGCTTCCACTCCCAGCGAGCTCAGCTCTTCAAGAGCCATTTTAACCATTACGTCAAGCGCGTCCCGCACCGTTCGGGTCGGGGTCATTCCCCACGAAAAAATATCTTCCGGCTTGACCCCTATCACGGCAACAGATTTAGGGATGTATCCGTTTACTTCGGCTATGGCAAGGCATTCCACAAACCCGATATCATGAGATGAGAGCTTGGTCGGTATGGTAAGTTTGAAATCTTCCAGCGAATAACGCTTCACCGAACCGGGAGGCCCATCCCCGTTAACGGCGTCCAGCACTATCAGATGATCGGCGTCTTCGATAATAGGCATAAGGCCGACCATGCCGGTAACCCCGCCGTCGTATATTTCAACATTTTGGGGGAACGACCAGCCGTCCATCAGTCGCGTAACCGCCGCGACACCCGCCCCCTCGTCGGTAAGCAGTACGTTTCCTATCCCGATAACGATTATCCGCTCGACGCTCATTCAACGTCCCGGAACTTGTACCCGCCCACTATCTGCCCGATGTGGCCGTCCTGCCAGATAATCGTTTTGGCGATCTGCAGGTAAACGTGAATGATTATTCCGGCTACCATTATCCATTGCATGATGTGGTGAACCAGCCGAACATGCTGTGAACCGCCCAGCAAGGCGGACACCCAGTCCGTAGTGACGTGAATAAGCTCGGACCACCAGTAATCGGCAGGCAGGGCCTGCACGTACAGTTGGAAACCGGTGAGCATCTGCATAACCATGAAAAGAATAAGAACCATGAACAGAAGCCCGTCAAAAGGGTCGAAGTGCGCGTAAAACGGCGGTTTTTTGAAAGTCAGATAGCTTTTCGCAACTTCCGCCGCCCCTTTTATCGTTCCCGGCAGGGGCAACATCTCTTTCCAGTAGCGGTGATGAAGGCTCATGAACGCGAGATAAAACCAGATCATAAGCGAAACATCCAGCACCATCGCCGCGAGGAAATGGTAATACCGAATATCGGCCATGATGAACTGGTTATAAGCCTCCCCCTGACCGTAAACGGCTGTCGGCTCGCCGATGTAATAACCGGTAATCATCAAAACGAGCACGCTGAAAAAGGTCGCCCAGTGTATAAGCCGGTTAGTGAAGTTGCGGGTATAAACCAGCACCTTTTTTTGCGGCGATATTTCCCGGACTGCCATAAAAACCTCCGTTCCCCTAAATGGCTCTCGTAGTAAACACCTCGTTCGTTTTCGGGTCTATCACATGGACGGAACACGCGAGGCACGGGTCGAACGAATGTATCGTCCTTAAAATTTCAACCGGCTGTTTGGGGTCGTGCACGGGCGTGCCTATCAGCGACGCTTCGAATGACGACCTGCGCCCTTTCGAATCGCGCGGGGAGCCGTTCCACGTTGTCGGAACAACAAGCTGGTAGTTGTGGATTTTTTTGCCTTTTATCTCAATCCAGTGCCCCAGCGCTCCGCGCGGCGCTTCCGTCATGCCGAACCCGCTCGCGCTGTCCGGCATATCGTAAGGCGTGAAGGTCTCCAGATCTCCCCGCTTGATGTTGGCGGCCAGCTCATCGATCCAGCTTTCCATATTGTCGGCTATCACCTTTGTTTCAACCGCTCTGGCGGCGGTTCTGCCGAGCGTGGAGAACAGGATTTCCGGCCCCTTGTTCAGCGCCTTCAAAACTCCGTTGATATTTTCCACGGTAGATTTATGGCCGGAAACGTAGTTTACGAGCATTCTCGCCAAAGGCCCAACTTCGCACGGCATATCGTCGTAGCGCGGAGTTTTGAGCCACGAATATTTCCCGTCGGCCCTGTCGGTCTCTATTCCGGTGTACCACGGGTCGGTTTCGCCCACGCTCGGATGCAACGGCTTGCCGTCTCTGTATTTGTACCAGGCGTGCGTTACGTCCTCCGTGATTTTGGACGCGTCCACCGGATGAACTTTTGAAATATCCCTGTCCGTGATTAAGCCGCGCGGGAACCATAGCGATTCCGGCTCCTTCCCGCCCGGGCCGGGCAACATGCCGTACGAGAGGTAGTTTTTAAGGCCGCCTCCTATGCCGGCCCACTCAAGATAGAAAGGCGCCACGGCAAGCACGTCCGGCAGATAGACGTTATCGATAAACGCTCTGCCCTCTTCCACGAGATATTTGAACTCGCTTATTCTGTCGGCGTTCAGGTCGTCAACGCAGGTTACGCCGCCCACGGTGTAGGTTTGTATATGCGGATTCTTCGCGCCGAAAATTGCGTGCATTCTCGCCAGCCTGCTTTGCAGGCTCAACGCCTGAAGATAATGCGCCACGGCCATCAGGTTGGCTTCGGGCGGCAGTTTGTACGCCGGATGCCCCCAGTAGCCGTTAGTAAACGGCCCAAGCTGGCCGGAGTTGACGAACTTTTTCAGCTTCTCCTGAACGGCCCTGAAATCTCCCGCCCCGCTGTTAGGCGCGTTTTGGTTTATGGAGTTGGCGAGATCGGACGTTTTCTTCGGGTCGGCAGAAAGCGCCGAAACCACGTCCACCCAGTCGAGCGCGTGAAGATGATAGAAATGGACTATGTGGTCGTGCATATACTGGGCGCCCATAATAAGATTGCGAATTAGCCTGGCGTTGTCCGGGATATCAATCCCTACGGCGTTTTCAACGCACTTGACGGAAGCCAATGCGTGCACGGTCGTGCATACTCCGCATACGCGCTGAGTGATTATCCACGCGTCGCGCGGGTCGCGGTCTTTCAGAAAAACCTCGAACCCCCGCCAGAGCGTGCCGGAGCTCCACGCGTCCTTCACCATGCCGTTTTCAACTTCGATCTCTATCCGGAGGTGGCCTTCAATCCTTGTAATCGGGTCTATAACATGTCTGGCCATTGCTTATTCCTCCTTGTCTTTCAGGGTTGGGTCGAACTTCTTGCGGTTCATGAAGGTGTAAACACCGTGCGCGGCCGCGCCTACAGCCGCCGCGCCGACCAGAGTGAAGCCTACCTTATCTGCGGTTGCTTCCACGCCCGGCAGGATTACGTTTGGAAGCCGGCCGTAGAAAGGAGACATATTGTCCCAGAAATTCGGCTCCGAACAGCCGATACAGCCGTGGCCTGCTTTTACCGGCCATGAAGTGCCATCGTTGTATTCAACCATGGAGCAGTTGTGGTATGTCTCCGGCCCTTTGCATCCCATCTTGTAAAGGCACCAGCCGTTTTTCGCTCCTTCGTCTCCGAATTCTTCCACGAACTGCCCGGCGTCGAAATGCGCCCTTCGCGGACAGTGATCATGAATCCGCTTGCCGTAGGCGAAAAGCGGCCTTCCCAGATTATCCGTTTTCGGGAAAGAGCCGAGCAGGAGGAAATTGACGATCGTCGCCACGGAATTGACAGGATTGTGAGGACAGCCGGGGATTTTCAGCGTCGGCTTGCCGATGGCTTCTTCAATGCCTACGGCGCCGGTCGGGTTGGGGCGCTGAGCCTGAACGCCGCCGAACGACGCGCAGTTGCCTACGCACATCACAGCCGCCGCATCGGCGCAGACCTCTTTAGCCAGTTCAAGGCCGGTCTTCCCGCCGATTGTCAGATAGTCGCCCTTTTTCGCGTTGGGGCCGGGCGGCGTAGCCAGCGGGATGGCTCCCTCGCATACGGCTATATATTTCCCTTTGTTTTCCGTCATCGCCTTTTGCAGAGCCGCCTCCGCCGCTTCTCCCGACGCCGCCATTATCGTTTCGTGATAATCGATCGAAAGAATGTTCAGTATCAGCTCTTCCGTGGAGGGGTAGCTGGAGCGTATGAAAGCTTCGGAATCGCCACTGCATTCGGCGAAATGAAGCCATATCACGGACGGCCTGCGGGCGGCCTTTTCCACCGCTTCGGCAATTTTAGGAATAAACGACGGCGACAGACCGAGCGTGGCCGCCATGATTGAACAGAAAGAGAGGAAATCGCGCCTATCCAGGCCGGCCAAGGCTTTAACCCGTTCCTCGCTACTTTTAGGGGAAAATCCTGAGCTTAACTGGCACATATCGCCTCCTCCTTCTTAAAAAAGTGACTGTTTATCCTGGCGGTTCTCTCGCAGGCACAGGCTCCGATGCGCTGTCCATCTCTTCCGTGGACGGCGGTTTTTCGCGAAGCTTTATGCCGTAATAATCGGCAAAATGTCCTATCTGTCTCAGTGGAAACAGTTTGTATCCGGCGATGATGGACGAGATGTCCGACTCGGTGTAAACCGAATTTTTCCATATCTGCATGTAAACGTGGATTAACACGAGCGCGATGATTACGTACATGACTACGTGGTGAATAAGCCGAACGATCTGCAGGCCGCCGAGCGAATGCGCTATGGAAAACGCCCACGAATGCCATATCGTGCCCGGCGTTTCGGCCGGAAGATACATAAGAAAGCCGGTGCAAACCATGATGAACAGCGAGGCAGAAATAAGAAATATACCCAGCCCTCCAAGCGGGTTGACGAACCGGTAATGCGGATGCTTGCCCCGACCCGTGGCGAAATGATATGCCAGTTGCACAGCGTTTTTAATGTTTCTGGGAGTCGGCAGGAACTGCTTGATGTCCTTGTGGCACGATTCGGTGAAAGCAAGATAAAACCTCACCAGCAGGGAGGTCATCATAAAAGTGGCGGCCAGGAAATGATAATACCGAATATCCGCCATCGTGAAAGTCGCGTACGCCTCGCCCTTTCCGAAATAGTACGAAGGCCACGCTATGTAGGCGCCTGTTACGGCAAGCGTAACCACGGAACAGAAAAGCACCCAGTGAATAACGCACGCGAGGATAGATCTGGTTCTCACCACAAGGTATATCTCGCCCGGATGGCGTATGGCGCCCGCTGTCATACCGACTGCCTTTCAGGAACAAGGCACGGGAACGCACCGATGATGAGTGAGAAAACCGAAAAAACCGAAACCTGAATGCCCATTCAACCTCCCCCTGCGGGAAATCCACAAAAAGGTACTCTTGAGCGCTTTTTATTCAGTTACATTATTGTATCATTTGTGCCGATTGTCAAATAATTTACAGGTTTTTTAAAACCGGTTTTCAGTAGCCGTAGCAAAGCTTCAGGTTGATGAGATGCGGGCTGGATGATACTATCAATCCACAGAGGAGGAGGCGCTATGTGTCTTGCGGTTCCAATGGAGATAGTCGGGATAGACGGGTTTCGCGGCGTTGCCCGTATCGGTGAAGTCAAACGCGAAATCAATCTTATGCTTGTGCCGGACGTAAAGCTGGGCGATTACGTTATCGTTCACGCCGGTTCCGCCATATCGGTAATGAACGGCGAGGAAGCCAAAAAAACCCTCGACCTTCTTGATGAAATCATCGAAAGCGAAAGCTCTCAGGAAGACCGCCAATGAAATACATGACGGAATTCCGCGACGGCAGAATAGCGGAAAAAATATCTGCGGCGCTGGCTGTGGAATCGAAAAACAATGTCCGCATAATGGAATTCTGCGGCGGGCATACGATATCGCTTCTGAAATACGGCATTCCCGATCTTCTGCCGGAAAGCATCGAGATGGTCTCCGGGCCGGGATGCCCGGTATGCGTCACTTCAAAAGCGGAAATTGACGCCGCGATAGAGCTTGCGTGGAGGCCGGATGTGATGCTCGCATCGTTCGGCGACATGATTCGCGTACCCGGCACGAAAGGCTCGCTGAGGCAGGCAAAAGCCGAAGGCGCCGATGTGCGGATAGTTTATTCGCCGGACGACGCCGTAAGGCTCGCAAAAGAAAACCGGGAAAAGAAAGTGGTATTCTTCGCCGTCGGGTTCGAGACGACCGCCCCTGTTACCGCATCGTCCGTTAAGCTGGCGGAATCGCTTAATCTCGATAACTATTTTCTGCTTTCGGCACACAAAACAACTCCCGCCATACTCGCGGCGCTTCTGGCGGAAGAGATTAACCTCGACGGTTTCGTCTGCCCCGGCCATGTTACCGCCATCACCGGCACCGAAATGTACGGGATACTTACCGACGCCGGCAAACCGTGCGTCGTATCCGGTTTCGAACCGCTTGATATTCTCTCGTCCATTCTGTCGATAGTCCGGCAGATAAACAGGGGGGCGGCCGAAACGGAAATAGAATATTCCCGCATCGTCGCGCCGGAAGGCAACCTTCACGCGCGCAGAATAATGGAAGACGTTTTCAGGCCGGCGGACGCTGTATGGCGCGGGCTTGGGGTAGTGCCGGCAAGCGGATTCAAGCCGTCCGGCGACTATCGCCGCTTCAACGCCTGCGAGGAGTTCGGAATCGAAATCGATATGGACGAGAAGGAAACAAAAGGATGTATCTGCGACAGTATATTAAGGGGATTGAAAAAACCGCCCGACTGTAAACTGTTCAAAACCGCCTGCACGCCGGAAGATCCTGTTGGCGCCTGCATGGTATCCGACGAAGGCACATGCTCGGTTTATTACCGTTTCCACCGGGCGCAACGGGTTGAACCGGAAATTGTCCCGGCGTAAGTTCGTAACGCTGGCGCACGGCGGCGGCGGCAAGGCTTCCTCGGATCTTATCGAAGATATCTTCATGCCGGAGTTTTCCAACGAACTGCTTGAATCGCTTTCGGACGGCGCGGTTTTCAATGCTCCCCCCGGAGGCAGACTCGCCTTTTCGACAGACACTTTCGTAATCGACCCCGTGTTCTTTCCCGGCGGTGATATAGGCTCGCTCGCCGTTCACGGCACAGTGAACGATCTCGCCGTTTCCGGCTCGGTGCCGAAATATCTTTCAGCCGGGTTCGTACTTGAAGAAGGTTTCAGCTTAAAAGAGCTCAAAAAAATCGCCCGCTCCATGGGAGAGGCGGCAAGAGAATGCGGCGTCTCTATCGTGACGGGAGATACCAAGGTCGTGGCGCGCGGCGGGGCGGACAAAATATTCATCAACACTTCGGGCATAGGGTTCATGCCGGACGGCGTGGAGATATCGCCCAAACGGGTGAAGAAGGGAGACATGATAATCCTTTCGGGCTCGATAGGAGAACACGGCATTGCCATTCTCACCCTGCGGAAAGGACTGGAGTTCGACACCGAGCTGGTATCCGACAGCCGGCCTCTTCACGAGCTTGTAAAAACGATGCTGGAGGCCGAAACCGGCATACGGATGATGCGGGACCCGACCCGAGGCGGACTTGCGGCCGCGCTTAACGAGATAGCCGCCTCTTCCGGCAACGGGATAATAATCGAGGAAAAAGCGATACCGATAAAAGATTCGGTGCGCGGGGTATGCGAAATACTGGGGCTGGACGTGCTTAACGTAGCCAACGAGGGGAAACTGGTGGCGTTCGTTCCGCCGGAAAGCGCCGACAAGGTTCTCTCCGCAATGAGAGAACACCCCGCAGGCAGGGAAGCTTCCATAATCGGTTCGGTGGGCGGTACGGAGCCGGGAAGGGTTGAGATGAAAACGGAATTTATCGGCAGCCGGATAGTCGAACCGCTGGTGGGAGATCAGCTTCCCCGGATATGCTGACAAAAAGGGAGCATAGGCCATGCACGAGCTTTCCATCGCGGAATCCATGATGGAACTTATCGTTGAAAGCGCCGCGACGAACGGAGCGGAAAGAGTAACGAAGGTCTCGATAGTGATTGGCGGGCTGGCGGACATAGTGGCGGACTCCCTGAAATTCTGTTTCGATGAAATAAAGCGCGGAAGCATAGCCGACGGAGCGGAGCTGATAATAGAAGAGGTTTCCGCTAAAGCCTTCTGCCACGACTGCCAAAAAGAGTTTGAAGTGGGGCGGTTCGATTTCCAGTGCCCCGACTGCGGGGGGGTTATCATCCCCGCCGGAGGGCAGGAGCTGTACATCAAAGAGGTCGAAATAGAATGAGCCGAACGATAAAAATCGAAAAAAAGATACTTGAGAAAAACGACGTTATCGCCGCCCGGCTGAGGGATGAATTCACAAAGCGGAAACTGGCGGTCGTCAATATAATGAGCTCTCCCGGCGCGGGCAAAACGACGCTTCTCGAAGAGACGGTTAAGAAACTCGCGGGCAAAATATCCATCGGCATCATTGAAGGCGATATAGCGACAGACCGCGACGCCCGCAGGGTGGAAGAAGCGGGAGCGGACTGGGTTGTGCAAATCAACACCGGCGGCAGGTGCCATCTTGAGGCCGGCATGGTTGAGCAGGCGTTACAAACAGCCCCGGCAAGTCTGGATATTCTTATCGTGGAAAATATCGGTAATCTGGTATGCCCGGCCGGGTTCGACCTCGGCGAAGATGAAGGAGTTATGCTCGCGTCCCTGACCGAAGGGATGGACAAACCGAAAAAATATCCCGGCATGTACAGAGCGTGCGGAACGCTCGTCATAAACAAAGTGGACCTCGCTCCCGTACTTGAGATGGATGTGGGAGAGTTCGAGCGGGAAGCTTTGACAGTTAACCCCAAGCTGAAGCTGTTTCGCACGTCGGCCAAACGGGGAGACGGGCTCGACGAGTGGTGCGGCTGGCTTGGATCGCTTGTGAAGAGCGAATGAACCGCCTATGCCTCCCGTCCGCCTGAAAATAAACGTAAGGGGAATAGTTCAGGGCGTAGGCTTCCGCCCGTTCGTTTACAACCTTGCCGAAAGGCTTTCCCTTGCCGGCCATATTCTCAACAACCGGCTGGGAGTAACCATAGAAATCGAGGGAAGCGAAGGGAACTGCCGGAAATTTCTTGACGGGCTGAAAAACGAGCCGCCGCCGCTTTCACGCATTTCGGATATCGAAACCCAAGCCGTCGCCGTGGAAGGCGGAACCGGGTTTAAAATTCTGCACAGCCGAAGCGAGGGCGACGGAATAGCGCTCATATCGCCGGATAACGACGTATGCCCCAACTGCGCGCGGGAACTGCTGGACGAAAACGACAGACGGTACAGGTATCCCTTCATAAACTGCACCGACTGCGGGCCGCGCTATTCGATTATCGAAGGAACGCCGTACGACAGGCCGATGACCTCCATGTCGGTTTTCCCGATGTGTGAAAAATGCCTCGCGGAATACGGGAACGTGCGCGACAGACGGTTCCACGCCCAGCCGAACGCCTGCCCCGCATGCGGGCCGTCCGTAAAACTGCTGGACGGCGAAGGAAGAGAGCTGGAAAGCACAGACCCGATAGCGGACGCGGCCGGGCATATCATTGAAGGAAAAATCGTCGCTATAAAAGGGATTGGCGGATACCACCTCGCCTGCGACGCCACGAACGAAAAAACCGTCAATGAACTGCGGGCGCGCAAGGTAAGAAAAGAAAAACCATTCGCCGTAATGTCGCCCGACGTAAAAACAGTCGAGGGATACGCCATTGTAAACAGGCAGGAAGATATCCTGCTGAAATCCCGCGAAAAGCCGATAGTTCTTTTGAGGAAAAACGGCGCCGAACGGCTTGCGCCGTCCATCGCGCCGGGGCTGAACGAATACGGCGTTTTTCTGCCGTACACTCCTCTGCATCACCTTCTGTTCAGCTTTAACGGCATGGCAACGGCTCTTGTAATGACAAGCGGAAACGTGAGCGACGAGCCGATTGTGTTCGACGATGCACAGCTTGCGGAAAGGCTTGGAGGCATAGCGGATTTTTTCCTGATCAACAACAGGCGCATAGTGTGGCGTTGCGACGATTCGGTAGTCCGCGCGCGAGGCGACGAAACGATGATACTCCGCCGCTCGAGAGGCTGGGTGCCGGCTCCCATCTTCGCCGATAAAAAAAGCCCGCCGATGCTGGCCTGCGGAGGAGACCTCAAATCGGTATTCTGCCTTGCTAAAGGAAACACAATTTTTCCGGGCCCGCATATAGGAGACCTCGAACACGCGGAGGCTTTCGATTCGTACCGGAAGTCGATTGAACATTTCCAATCCATTTTCCGCATTAAACCGGAGCTTGTGGTTGTCGATAAACATCCGCGCTACTTCAGCTCCCGGTACGGGCGCGAACTCGGCCTGCCGACCGTTGAGGTACAGCACCATCACGCGCACATAGCTTCCGTTATGCTCGAAAACAGGATTGAGGAGAAAGTGATAGGGCTGGCTCTCGACGGCACGGGCTACGGCGACGACGGCACAATCTGGGGCGGTGAACTGCTGGTCTGCGATTTTGAAAACTGTGAGCGCAAATTTCATTTCCCCCCGCTAAAACTTCCGGGCGGAGATATGGCCGTAAAGGAACCGTGGCGCACGGCGACGGCCCTGCTCTACGATATTTATGGAGAAAATATTTTGGACGCACATCCTCGGTTCGTAGCCGAAGTCGGAGAAAAGAAAATCAGGAACCTGATAATGATGATAAAAGCGGATGTCAACTGCCCCGTTGCCACAAGCGCGGGAAGGTTTTTCGACGCCGTATCGTCGCTCCTGCTTGTCCGCCATTACAACAGCTACGACGGGCAGGCGCCGATTCTGCTGGAATCGTTCGCTGACCGGTCGGAAACGGTCTGCGAAGGTTTCTCAATCAATGCCGAAGGAGCTATTGATTTTCGTGAGCTCGTCGTAAAGCTTGTGGAATACGCAAACGGCGCCGATGCGGCGAAAGGCGCTTCGATATTTCATAACACGATCGCAAAAGCATTGGCGGCCTGCTGTATCGCCATTAAGAAAGAGACGGGAATAGCAAAAGTTTGCCTCGGAGGAGGGACGTTTCAGAACGGTCTCCTTCTGGAACAGCTCATCCCGGAACTGCAAAGGGAAGGCTTCGCGCTGTTCATGCCGAAACAGTTGCCGATAAACGACGGCGGATTATCGGTAGGGCAGATGGCGGTTGCTCTGGCCCGCGTGTAAATCGGCAACATACCCTGCCGGGCGCAAAGCGGATCGCAAAAAAATCCCTATGCCTCTTGCCAATCACCATAATTCGAGCGATATTAAGAGTTATGGATAACACGAAAACAGTCGCGGATTATGAGGCTCTGTTGCGTTCGCATCACCTTGGCGCCACGCCGTTACAGGTGGCGGTAATCAGAATAATGCAAGAGGAAGCCAATCACGTTACGGCGGATTTCCTGTATGAACATCTTAAAAAAGATTTTCCGGGTATCGCTCTTGAGTCGATTGACCTTACACTAGAGGAAATCGTAGAAGCCGAACTTGTAAGAAGGTACCGCATAGACAACAGGGAAATTTTCGACATTAAAATCGAACTGCACGACCACGCATACTGCAAAAGCTGTGGGGAAATTGTTGAACTGCCGAAATATGAGTTTAAAATTCTTCCCGGTCGGCTGGCCGAATGGGTGATTATGGGCAAAACCCGCGTCTGGTACGGCACATGCCCGGACTGCCTGTCCAAGGAGTAGTTTCACAAAATAAAAAAGGGCGGCATCACACCGCCCTTTTTATTCGGGTTCCTTCCGCTACTTCAGGGGCGGCGGACTATAAAGTTTCCGCTTCCTCCGCGAGGTAGCTGGCCACTCCTTCAGACGTGGGCTTCATTCCTTTTTTCTCCTTGCTCCAGCCTGCGGGGCATACCTCGCCATGCTCTTCGGTGAACTGAAGGGCATCCACCATGCGCAACATCTCATCGATGTTTCTGCCGAGAGGGAGATCGTTGATTACCTGATGCCGCACAACGCCTTCTTTATCTATGAGAAACGAACCGCGCAACGCGATTCCGCCGCCGAGCAGTACGCCGTAATCCTCGGAAATCTTTTTTGTAAGATCGGCCACCAACGGGTACTGTACGTTGCCGATGCCGCCTTTATTGACGGGGGTGTTCTTCCAGGCAAGATGCGTAAAGTGGGAATCGACGGAAACGCCGACGACCTGCACGTTGCGCTCTTCGAACTCCTTCAGGCGATGATCGAAAGCTATAATCTCCGACGGACATACAAAAGTGAAATCCAGCGGGTAGAAAAACAGCACCGCGTATTTACCCTTGTAATCCGACAGCGAAAAATCCGCCTTGAAACTGTTATCCGGCATTACTGCCGTGGCTTTGAAATCCGGGGCCTGCTGAGTAACCTGCACGCTCATTTTTTATCCTCCTAAATTTTTGTTTGATTAAGAAATTTACAAATTAGATTTTATATTATCTTGCTTATGTTATGTGAATATCGTTCCAGCCTCCCTACTCTTTTAATTAGTATATATTACTAACTGGAATAATAAAGGAAAAATTTTGTTTGTCAATAGTTTCTTTTTAGTACATAGTATCAAGTATGAATATGAATAGTATCACCGACAGCGAGAGCATCAAGACGGTTCTGCGGTCGCACGGGCTCCGCGCCACGCCGCAACGGATGGCCGTAGCCGAGCTTCTGCTTGCGAAACCGAGCCATGTAACAGCTTACGATGTGTATGAAACCATCAGGCAAAAACTGCCCGCGATTTCACCCAACACCATCTACCTCACGCTGGCGCATTTTGAGAATCGCGGGCTTTTAAGGAGATTTCGCATTCACGGAAAATCGGTTTTCGACAGCAACACCACGAGACACGACCACGGCTACTGCACAGTCTGCGGAAAAATCGCCGATCTGTTTTCCCCTCCGGCGGCAGGCCACTCCCCGGAAGAGATGAGCGATTGGGAAGTTTTGAGCGAAAGCCGCGTCTGGTACGGGAAATGCCCTAACTGCGCCTGACCCGTTCAGTCCAGCCTATCGTTAAATACCTATAAAACTTTCTGCCCGATAAGGTTTATCCCCTGCGCGAGTTTTTTGCCGAACAGCCTCGCCTCGTCCGCTGACGGTTCGTCATCCCACTCCCACTTCATGTGGGCTCTGCCGTCCACTCCGCCCATCCAGATCATTCCCAGGAACTGCGCCGTGCCTGCCATAGCCGACTGTAATATATTCGAGCTGTTCATCAGGTTGATGCCGCTGTGAGTGCTTAAAAGGGCGAGCCCTTTGCCTTTCAGCTCGGTGCTGAAATCGGGATTGATGAAATCGCTCCACCTGTCGACAAAAAGCTTCATCGTTCCCGGCAGTTGATACCAGAATACCGGAGTGGCCAGCAGGATAATATCGGCGTTAAGCAGTTTTTCCTTCAGAACCGGCATATCGTCTTTTACTTTATCGGTCTGCTTTTTCATAACGTCGCCGAAATAGTTTTTCCATACCGGCGTGATACGGTATTCGTTGATGTTGATCGATTGCACCTCCGCGCCGCCGGCCTGTATTCCTTCCAGGCTAGCCTTTAAAAGCCGCGCGCTGTTGCCATCGGAATCCTGGCTTCCGTGCACCGTTAAGATTTTCATGGTTTCCTCCTTTAGCCTGTAAGCGTTCCATTGTTATAATCCTTGATAGCCTGCTGGATTTCTTCTTTGGTATTCATTACGAAAGGGCCGTATCTCGCTATCGGCTCGTTCAACGGCCGGGCGGCAAAAACAAGAACCCGCGCGCCCGATGCGCCGGCGCCGATTTCAATAAAATCGCCTTCTCCGAAAACGGCGGCCGACCCTTTCTGAAGATTTTCTCCCTCCAGGGTTCCTTCGATAACGTAAGCGAAAGACGAATGCCCTATATTGACACTCTGGGTGAACAGTCCGTGTGGAGGGAGTGCTATGTCGATATAGAGCGGGTCGGTTGATATCCCCGAAACAGCGCCTTTAACGCCATCAACCTCGCCGGCGATGATTTTTATAATTGCGCCGTCATCCCTTAGTACCTGAGGAATATCTTCAGGCGCGAAATTCCTGTAGCGGGCCGGCGACATTTTCTCGTCCGCCGGAAGATTCAGCCAAAGCTGAAACCCCCACAACAGCCCTTTATCCTGCTTAGGAAGTTCGGAATGGATTACCCCCCTGCCGGCCGTCATCCATTGAACGCCGCCGGCGCCGATAATGCCGGACTCGCCGGTGCTGTCATGATGCTCCATGGAACCGGCCAGCATGTAACTGACCGTCTCAAATCCCCTGTGCGGATGGTCGGGAAAACCGCCGATGTAATCGCCCGGATTGTCCGACCTCATTTCATCCAGCAGAAGAAACGGATCATGTTCTTTCAGTTCGCCATTTCCGATAACCCTCGTCAACTGAACGCCGTCGCCGTCGGAAACGGCCTGCCCTTTCACTACTTTTATAACTTCACGTTTTCCCATTTTCATCTTCCGCCTTTCGTAAATTCGGCTGTACGTTTTTTCCCAGCTTTTTCAACAGCCTTATAAGAGTCGCCCGTTCCGTTTTGGACATGGCGGAAACGGCCTGCTCCATCACCAGCCGGTGGCCGCTAAAAGCCGAAGCGATCAACTTCCGGCCCTTAGCGGTAAGGCTTACCTTTTTTATTCTCCTGTCGCCGGGATCGTTTTTACGCCTTATCAATTTCCGTTTTTCAAGCCTGTCCACCGCGGCCGTTATGGAACCGCTGGTAAGGAAAACCTTCTTGCCGATAACGTTTACCGGCAGTTCCCCCTTGTGCAGAAGCAGTTCCAGAACGGCGAAATCGGAACCGCACATATCGAGAGAAATTACCGAGCCGAGCGCTACCTCTTTTACCGACTGCGCCGCCTTCCACAGCACAAGCCAGAGTTTTATGCCTGATGTATCGCTTTTCTTTCCGTTCATTTGATTACAGCCTAGCATTATTTTATCTTGATATCAAGATACTTTTTATCAAGATATTTTCGTAGTCTGCGTCATCGAGAGGATGTCCCGGCAAGAAGACCGGCTTCCAGCTCCGTTCTTCGAACTGCGGTTAGTTACAGCATAGCCTTGGTGATGCCGGACGTGACAAGGCGCCAAGGCGAAGTTCTAAGCTTTTTGTTAGAAATGTTTTATCGCAAAAGCTCTACCGGAATGGGATTTGAGATATTTTTCAAATGCGGCGGCTTTTTCACGCGAGTGAAAAGCAAGAACCGTCTCCATCCTCCACGGTCTGTACTTGGCCGTATGCGGAACCTGACCGTTATTGTGAGCTTTTAGCCGTGCGTCAACATCCTTTGTAAGGCCTGTATAGTGGCGAGTGCTATCGGTTGTACTTACAAGAATGTACACATAATGAAAACTTCTCATTTCTAACATTTACTGCTTTTATTCTACCGGATAGCCATGATACGGTCTGAACCTCTCCCTTACACTGTAAATATTATAGCCCGGCTTCGCCTCCGGCTATGCCGTGGCAGTCTTCGTTCTCGGATAGTGTTTCGATTAGAAGGCTGGCTTCCGGCGCCGCAAGGCTCCGCCGTGACAAGGTGCCAAGGCGAAGTTCTAAGCTTTTTGCAAAAAAGTTTAGAACGAAGACTGGTGGAGCCGAGGGGGATCGAACCCCTGGCCTCAGCGTTGCGAACGCTGCGCTCTCCCAGCTGAGCTACGGCCCCGTATGAAACTTTCCGGAAATGCAGAAATGTATAATAGCAGAAACCGGCGAATTATTGCCCGGTTTCATCCTCGCTTTTATCGCTTTCGGCCTGCTCTGCTTCTTCCGATGTAGCCTGTTCCGAAGCGGAATCAAGTAGCGTCGCGCATCCCACAAGCTTGTCGTACGCTATGAACGTGGCGATGGTCGTGAGCGGTACGGTCACGAACAGGCCGACCACAAGGCATAAAAGACCGATACCGTTTATCGCGCCGAGACAGACGTAGAAAATTGTCATACCGACCATGTCCTGAGAAGCGACCTTCCTGCCGGCTTCCATGGCAGGCCAGAAATCGAGCCCTCTGTCCGCCATGAACATGTAGGTGAGGAGGTACCATCCGCCGACGACGAACCCGGGAATAATCAACAGCATGAAACCGGCCATCGTAAAAAAGCTGATAAGGGAATTGGCCATCAGAGCCGGGATGAACCAGCGGAATCCGTGAAAAATTCTTGTCGGGCTGAACTCCCGGCCGGTCATGATATCGGCGATTACAAGGCAGACCCCGATCATAAGGGGGCCCATCACAAGCAGACTGCCGACGTACGGCACAATCTGGGAAAGTAACAGAACCACGCCGACCATAACAGTCGTGACGGTGAACGGCCACCACGCTTTTTTATAAATCTCCCAGCTTTCGGTGAGCCAGCCGACTATATCTATTTTTGCGCCTGCTTCTGTATCGTTTTCCACGCTTAAAGAATAACGGTTTCAGCCGAATGGTCAAACCGTTCCGGTTCACCCCGCTCTGATGTTAATATGAAAAATGAATAGATACCTTGAATGATTTTCACTTTTCCGGGTAAGACCATGAAAGTTTTTGTCGCGGGCGGCACCGGCTTTGTCGGCTCTCATCTTGTTGCACGGCTGGTTGAAAAAGGCCATGAAGTAACCCTTCTTGTCCGAACGCCCGACAAAACTCCCGTGCCTGATGGCGTCCATGTTTTCCCCGGAAACGCGCTCGAACCGGCCGGACTGAACTGGCAAGAAGGCGAATTCGACGCTGTAATCAATCTCATTGGAATCATCAGAGAATTCCCTTCCAAAGGGATTACCTACCGCCGTCTGCATCTTGACGGTACGCGCAACCTCGCCGAAACTGCCAAAAAAGCCGGCATAAAGCGATGGATACAGATGAGCGCGAACGGCGCGAAACCAAACGGCGTTTCTGAATACCAGACGTACAAGTTCGAGGCCGAGGAATTTTTAAGGCAGGGCGGATTTGACGTTACAATCTTTCGTCCATCGCTCATTTTCGGAAAACCGCCCGCTGGGAGGACGGAATTCTGCACGCAGATGGCGAACATCCTTCGCGTATCGCCGGTTGTGCCTCTGTTCGGCGGGGGCGATTACAGGCTACAACCTGTTCATGTTAAAGATGTAGCCTCCGCGTTTATGTCGGCGCTGGAGAAACCGGAAACGGCCGGAAAGGTTTTTCATATCGGCGGAGAAAAAGATTTCAGCTACCGCGAAATTCTTGACGTCATCTGCGATGGATGCGGCATGGCGCGCCGCGCCAAGATGCCGGTTCCATATGCGCTTGCGCGGCCGTTCATAGCGGTTATGGGGAAATGCCCTCTCTTCCCGGCAACGGTCGATCAGATAGATATGCTGGTGGAAGGCAACACGGTTCCCGAAACCGATTACATGAAAACATTCGGCATAAAGCCGACCCCTTTCACGGCGGAAACCCTCTCCTATCTGCGGGGTTAGCGGCTTTTCTTCACGCCGATCTTCGGACAAAATTCCTCGAGCCTGCATTTTGAGCAGTGCGGGGATATCGGCAGGCAGAGATTCTGGCCGTATGTGACCAGCAGGTCGTTGTACTCAATCCAGTATTTGGCGGGCAGTTTTTCCCGAAGCGCCGTTTCCGATTCGTCCGGCGTTTTCGTTTCGATGTATCCCCACCTGTTGGAAATTCTGTGAACGTGCGTATCAACGCAGATGCCCGGTTTTCCATAGGCGAGCGTAACAACGAGGTTGGCGGTTTTTCTGCCTACCCCCTTTATGGCGAGAAGGGT